>NZ_VIKX01000082.1:0-46272 GCF_009711935.1 Dolichospermum sp. UHCC 0259
TCTTCTTCTTTTTCTGACTCCTGACTCCTGACTCCTAACTCCTAACTCCTAACTCCTGACTCCTAACTCCTGACCGGTCACTGAGCGAAGTCGAAGTGCTGACTCCTGTTAAAAAAATTCTTGGAAAAATATATGGATATTTCAGGAATAGGCAGTTATAATGAGTTCTTAGATACAAAACGAAAATCATCTAATGTTCCTCCGTCCCACCCTACACCCCCTGCATCCCAACACCCTGAGTATCTAAAGTCTTTGAGTTTACCAGGGGAAGGGGCTAGTTAGTCCGACGTGAGAAACTATCAATTTACACCCTCAATATTTACCACCTAAAAATTCCCGAGTCAAACAGTAATTTTAGGTTTAGATTTAAAATATTTGTATCCAACTGGGTGTATAATTCGTAGTTTGATTTCAATATCACACTTGTAAACAAGCCATTTATCCGTCTGTAGAATATGACCAACGACATCGATCTGATCAAGCGTCTTGGCCCTAGTGCGATGGATCAGATCATGCTTTATCTGGCCTTCAGTGCCATGCGTACAAGTGGCCACAGGCATGGAGCATTTTTAGATGCAGCCGCAACAGCAGCCAAGTGTGCAATTTACATGACCTATCTAGAGCAAGGACAAAACCTGCGAATGACTGGTCATTTGCACCACCTTGAGCCGAAACGAGTAAAAATCATTGTTGAAGAAGTCAGACTTGCTTTAACTGAAGGCAAACTGCTAAAAATGCTGGGTTCACAAGAACCGCGCTATCTGATTCAACTTCCCTATGTCTGGATGGAAAAGTATCCTTGGATACCTGGAAGATCCCGCGTCCCCGGTACGAGTTTGACCAGTGACGAGAAAAAACAAATTGAACAAAAGCTCCCAGACAATCTTCCTGATGCTAAGTTAGTTACCTCATTTGAATTTATGGAGTTAATTGACTTTCTCCATAAGCGATCGCAGGAAGACCTACCTCCTAGCCATCAGATGCCCTTGAGTGAAGCATTAGCCGAACATATCAAGCGTCGTCTACTCTATGCAGGAACGGTAACACGCATTGATTGTCCCTGGGGAATGCCCTTTTATGCTCTCACCCGTCCGTTCTATGCTCCCGCCGATGACCAAGAACGTACATACACAATGGTAGAGGATACGGCTCGGTATTTCCGCATGATGAAATATTGGGCAGAGCGCAAACCCAACACAATGCGGGCTGTGGAAGAACTGGATATTCCACCTGATTGGATTGAGCCGGCAATGGAGGAATTAGACGAAATTATTCGGTCTTGGGGTGATAAATATCACAAAGAAGGCGGAGTGCCGATGA
The DNA here is from genome assembly GCF_009711935.1 of Dolichospermum sp. UHCC 0259. Taxonomy (GTDB): domain Bacteria; phylum Cyanobacteriota; class Cyanobacteriia; order Cyanobacteriales; family Nostocaceae; genus Dolichospermum. The sequence continues at coordinate 1,321 of NZ_VIKX01000082.1, forward strand.
TCTTACAAATGGTTGTTGGTAATAAAGATGAATAGAAAACAAAATTTTTATGTTGCGTAGGGTGGCATATTTACCAACCCTACCTTGTGAATCTATTTACTCATGGGAATTGAGGGTCAAGGCGAAGGTCTACGGCTTAGACTTTGTAGACACAGCCCCAAAACCACTAGATCCTTCACTGGCACTAATACAAGTATTTAATGCTTGAGCAGGACTCAAATCAATTTCCCGACGTAAACCAACTACACACTCAGCAAAGGTTACTGGTAACAAACTGCGACCACAGGATGTTAAAGTAGCTGAATTTTCTGAACCCTGATAACTTTTACTAATGCTAACTACACAGGTTGCTAAATCCTGTGGACTGCGAGCCTGACGACAGGAAGAAAGGGCATCCACAGGTGTGATTTGTGTAAGCTTATGAATTTTTGCGACACATGAAGATAACTCTCGTGGGCGAATTGTTGAAGCACAACTTTGAGATGCTGATGTAGCTGTGACTCCCACACTCAATAGTTGAGCAGCACAAACCCGATAGTCATTCTCGTATGAATCCGTAACAGCCAGAGTAGGTAAACTACTGATTAGTAATCCACCTATAGTTATAAATGATGCTGTAAATCCTCTGAAGGAATAACTGTTTTTTTTGTTCCCAAAGTTACTCATTTTTTTTTCGCTTTTTAACATAACCGTTTTCGATTCCACCAAGGTTATGCTACCGTAGAATCTAGTCCCAATTTTCTACCATCAAGGAATGTCGGTGCTTTTCCCCAAAAATCCACCGAAAAGTGGTGAATTCGACGGATTAATTTCTTTGAATATTAGCGGTAAATAAAAGACAATTTAGCTATAAAATGTCTATGCTTTTGGGAAATATGCCATAATGGTAGGTCTGAATAAAATTTTAGAAGGATTAAATTAAGGAAACTCATGTCCCGATATAGAGGACCCCGCCTCAGAATTGTCCGTCGTTTAGGCGAATTACCAGGCTTAACTCGCAAGAGTGCTAGACGTGCTTATCCCCCAGGACAGCATGGACAAAACCGTAAAAAGCGCTCTGAGTATGCTATCCGTTTAGAGGAAAAGCAAAAACTCCGTATGAACTACGGTTTAACTGAAAAACAAATGCTGCGTTATGTCCGTAAAGCTAGACGAGTATCTGGTTCTACCGGACAGGTGTTACTGCAATTGTTAGAAATGCGCCTGGATAATACCGTTTTCCGCATGGGTATGGCTCCGACAATCCCCGCCGCCCGTCAATTGGTAAATCATGGTCATGTAACTGTTAATGGCAAACCAGTAAATATTGCCAGCTATCAATGTCGTCCTGGTGAAGAAGTGGCTGTGAGAAACAGAGAAGCTTCTAAGAAGTTGGTGGAAGCTAACTTGCAATATCCCGGTTTGGCTAATCTTCCTAGTCATTTAGAGTTTGATAAAACTAAGTTGGCTGGTAAGGTCAATGGTGTAATTGAACGGGAATGGGTAGCACTACAAGTTAATGAACTACTCGTGGTGGAATACTACTCACGTCAAGCGTAATAGTCAGTGGTCAGTGGTCAGTGGTCAGTGGTTATTAAAAAAGCAACAACTGACAACGAACAACTGACTAATGACTAGCCGCCAATTTGCGACATGGTACGGGTGTATGTGCCGACAGTACCAGAGTCGCGTTGCTTAAAGTTTATTTCTGATTTGATATTTAAAATTTGTCTGACTTGTGATTGTAATTCGGTGTTGCTAATACCAGCACGCAAAGCGGTTTTTAAGTCAATTTGACCTGTTTCGTTTAATAAGCAGGGACGTAGCCAACCATCGGCACTTAAACGCATTCGATTACAGCGATCGCAAAAACATTCTGACATTTGGCTAATAAATCCTATTGTACCTTTAGCGCCAGGAATTTGAAATACATCGGCAGGTCCGTTACCACAAACTTGGGATTCTGTCAACCCCCAACGTTGCCGAATTGATTGACGTAAATCGGCTGAAGATACCCAACCGCGATTTTCAAATAAGTCTCCGTCACCAATCGGCATAAATTCAATAAATCGGACGTGCCATTGTTTATCAATAGTTAAAGCAGCTAAATCTAAAATTTCATGGTCATTAACGCCAGGAATGACGACTACATTTAATTTTAACGGGTCAAATCCTACATTATACGCGGTTTGGATACCTTGCCATACTTGTTGCCAACGTCCGCGCCCATGATTACCAGTAATTTCTTCAAATATATGTGAATCTAAAGAATCTAAACTAATATTAATTCTTGTTAAACCTGCATCATAGAGGCTTTGAGCAATGGGAGCGAGTAAAAACCCGTTTGTGGTTATTGCTAAATCTTCGGTTTGGGGAAGATGAGCAATTTTTTCAACTAAATCAACTATATGGGGACGGAGTAAAGGTTCACCACCAGTTAAGCGAAAACGAGTAAAACCGACAGGGATAAATACTTCTTGAATGAGGGTAAGCAGTTCTGCATCAGTTAACAATTGTTGCTTGACAATATAATCAAGTTCTGCACCTGATGGCATACAATATTGACAACGAAAATTGCAGCGATCAATTAAACTGATGCGGAGATAGTCCACCTTGGTTATAATGTCGCTAGTTGTCATATTCAAAAAAGGGTTACAAATCAAACTATTTTATTATAGAGCCTTAATCATAAAATGTCAGATCCCCGACTTCTTAGAGAAGTCGGGGATCTAATAATAATTTGAATATATAATGATCTTGGATAATTTATATTTTTTTAATGGGCATTACTCAAAATAAGAAAATGGAAAATAATAATTTTCAGGTTCAAGAATACGTTAACCAAATGTCTTTACTATTGGATTTACCAATAAATGACGAATACAAAGATGGAGTAATTGCCAATTTTGATAAAATCACAGATATTGCTGAAATTGTTAATAACTTTCCCTTACCAGAAGAAATTGAAATTGCACCCATTTTTGAACCATAAATGAACCATGAAAGATGCTGTATCTATTGCCGAAAATGTGTTATCAGGTCAAGTTAGCGCAGTGGATATTACCCAAGCTGCATTAACCAGAATTGCTGATAGAAATAATCAATTAAATTGCTTTACAAATATCACCGCAGAAACAGCTTTACAAGATGCAGCCAATATTGATCAAGAAATTGCAGCAGGGAAAAATCCCGGTATTTTAGCTGGTGTCCCTTTTGCGGTAAAAAACCTTTTTGATATTGCTGGTTTAACAACATTAGCAGGTGCAAAAATCAATGCCGAAAATCCTCCTGCTACCCAAGATGCAACCGCAATTCAGAGATTGAAAAAAGCTGGGGCGGTATTAGTTGGGGCGTTGAATATGGATGAATATGCTTATGGATTTGTCACAGAAAATGCCCATTATGGTGCAACCCATAACCCCCATGATTTAAACCGAGTTGCGGGAGGTTCTTCCGGTGGTTCTGCTGCTGCGGTTGCTGGGGGTTTAGTTCCTTTTACTTTGGGTTCAGATACTAATGGTTCTATTCGTGTTCCTGCGGCTTTATGTGGTGTTTTTGGGTTTAAACCTACTTATGGAAGATTGTCTCGTGCAGGTGTAAAATTATTTTCTAGCAGTTTAGATCATATCGGTCATTTTGCCAATTCAGTCCGAGATATTGCCACAATTTTTGATGTTTTACAAGGTGAAGATGAAAAAGATCCAGTTTGTACAAAACGTCCAGTTGAACAATGTTTACCACAACTAAATCATGATATATCTCATATTAGAATTGCCGTTGCCGATGATTATTTTACCCAAAATGCCGAAATAGAAGCTTTAGAAGCCGTTCAAAAGGTTGCTAATGCTTTAAATGTAAGTAAATATGTAACTATTCCAGAAGCAAAAATTGCCCGGGCTGCGGCTTTTATCATTACCGCTTGTGAAGGGGCAAATTTACATTTAGATCAATTAAAAACTCGTCCCCAAGACTTTGATTTTGCAACGCGAGATCGTTTTTTAGCAGGTGCATTAATTCCTAGTAATTGGTATTTACAAGCGCAGCGTTTTAGAAGCTGGTATCGAAATCAAGTTAGAGAACTATTTGAAAATGTAGATATAATTATTGCCCCAACTACACCCATTACTGCGCCCTTAATTGGTCAACAAACTATGATCTTAAATGGTGAAGAAATTCTGATTCGTCCTCATTTAGGTTTATTCACTCAACCATTATCTTTTATTGGTTTACCTGTTTTATCTGTTCCTATTCAACAAGAAAATTCTCTACCTTTAGGAGTACAATTGATAGCATCGCCCTATAATGAAGCTTTAATTCTACGGGTTGCAGCAACTTTAGAGAGACAGGGTTAATTTCTGTATAAATCCTAAATATCGCTATTATGAAAACTTACGACTGGATTGTTATTGGTGCAGGAATTACTGGTGCTGCACTTGGTTATGAATTAACGAAAATCGGATTTTCTGTCCTTTTGTTAGAACAAGATCAAATATCCCAAAATGCTACTCGTTATAGTTATGGAGGAATTAGTTTTTGGTCAGGAAAAACACCAATTACACAACAATTATGCGAAGAAGGGATTAACCGTCATCGTATTTTATCACAGGAATTAAATGCAGATACTCAATTTAGAGAATTAGATTTATTAATGACTATTCCTGTGGATATGAATCCCGAAATCATGGTTAAAGCTTATCAAGAAGTTTTAATTCCTCCTCGTTTAATTACTACTCAAGAAGCTTGTGAATTAGAACCTTTATTAAATCCTCAAGTCATATCTGGTGCATTAACTGTTAAACATGGTCATGTTCACCCAGAAAAAACTACCCAAGCTTACATCCAAGCTATGGTAAACTTAGGAGGAGAAATCCAATTTGGGAAATCTTTAGAATTAGTAACTACTCCCACAAAAAAATGTACAGGTGTAAAAACAAATACTACTACTTTTCATGGTGATAATGTTGTTGTTTGTGCTGGGGGAATTACTCGTAAATTACTAAAATCAATGGGTATTACTACAAAAATATATTTTTCTCATGCAGAAATAATTGAAACACCTCCTATAGATATGCAATTACACAGCTTAGTATCACCAGCAAATCTGCAAAGATTTCAACTAGAAATAGAATCTACTCAAATTGATGAATTATGGGATAATCCAGATTATGAAATAGTACCGCCTATTTTAGATGCTGGTGTGGTGCAATTTCTTGATGGTAGTTTACGCTTAGGTCAAGTTAGCAGATTTTTAACAAATCCGCAAGGGGAAATTAATTCAGAAGCGAGTGAACAATGGTTACGAGAAAGTATTACAAAAATATTACCAAATTTAGGAAATTTACCAGGAACATGGCATCATTGTTTAGTCGCATTTACTCAGGATAAATTACCTTTAATTGGTGCTATTTCTGAATTTTCAGGATTACATCTATTTTCTGGTTTTAGTAGTCCTTTTATCTTTGTTCCTCCTTTAGCTGTGCGGTTTGCTAAGTTTGTATCTGGTGCAGAAGATGAGATAATTAAACAGATGTCTCCTTACCGTTAGTCTTTTTCGACTATATAGGATTTTAAAAATTGAATATTAACTCTGTTCTTATTTTCTTTCTTCGTGTTCTTCGTGTCTTTGTGGTTCATTTAATTCGTAATTTTCGGACGCAAAGGGAATTTTCATGAGTTTTGCAGCTTCTTGTAATAGTGCTTTTTGTTCATTGTGAATAACTTCTAACCGTTGGGAAATTTCGGCTAACCTTTGTTGTTTACTGTGAGTTTTCTTAATTGGGAAAATTCCGAATTTAGGAAATGTTATCCAGAGAGTTTTTAATAATTTTTGTAGTAATATAAAAGGAATTTTAAAAATTGACCAACTAGCCGTTTCTATAATTTTAACAATTGCTTTGATAATACTCCAAAGTACAGCAATTGTAAATAATAAAATTATTACACCTCTGACTGGGTGATTTATTCCCCATGTGAATATTTCTAATATTTGGAAAAACCAGGGATATTGTGATAAGAAATCATGAATAGCAGTATTAATATTTTTTTGGATTACTTCTGATGTATTGTTAGTAATTTTCTCGACATTTTGCCAATTATTTTCTAAATAAGCTTTAGTATGATCTGTTGTTTGTGTGGCTTTTTGTTGTACAGATTGGGTGAAATTATTAACACCATCTTTTAGCATTTGCCAATTTTTAGTAACTCTCTCTGGTAAGTTTGGATTTAGCTGCATAGGCTTCAAATATATTAAATTCAGATCCCCGACTTCTTTAAGAAGTCGGGGATCTAGGATCTGGTATAATTCTAATTAGCAAATAGGTCTAAATCGGTAACTGCACCTACACTGCTGGAGGATACCAGTTTGGCATATTTGGCAAGTACGCCTTTGGTATATCGAGGTGGAAGTGGTTGCCAATTGGCGCGACGAGTGGCTAATTCTGCGTCTGATACATTGAGTTGTAACAGGCGATTATTGGCATCTATGGTAATGCTATCACCTTCTTGGACTAGGGCGATCGCACCGCCTACAGCCGCTTCTGGGGCAACGTGACCGACTACCATACCGTAAGTACCACCGGAGAAGCGTCCGTCGGTAATTAAGCCTACGGAGTCTCCTAAACCAGCACCAATAATGGCGGAGGTGGGGGCTAACATTTCTCTCATACCGGGGCCACCTTTGGGTCCTTCGTAACGGATAACGATGACATCACCGGCTTTGATTTTTCCAGCGAGGATGGCATCTAAACAGGATTCTTCTGATTCAAATACTCTGGCAGGTCCGGTAATGACGGGCTTTTTGACTCCGGTAATTTTGGCTACTGCCCCTTCTGTGGCGAGGTTGCCTTTGAGAATGGCTAGGTGTCCCTGGGCATACATAGGATTACTCCAAGGACGAATTACGTCTTGGTTTGTGCGTGGTTCGGCGGGGATATCTGCTAGGACTTCGGCGACAGTTTGCCCGGAAATGGTGATACAGTCTCCATGAAGTAAGTCATGGACTAGAAGCATTTTCATGACTTGGGGAATACCGCCGGCTTTGTGTAGGTCTGTGGCGACATATCTACCACTGGGTTTTAAATCACAGATGACGGGAACTCGTCCACGAATGGTTTCAAAGTCGTCTATGGTTAATTCTACTCCAGCAGCGCGAGCGATCGCTAGAAAATGTAATACTGCATTGGTTGAACCACCTACCGCCATAATCACGGAAATGGCGTTTTCAATGGATTTACGGGTGATGATTTGCCGAGGTAATATCTGCTTGCGAATAGCTTCAACGAGGACAACGGCTGATTGTTCCGTACTGTCGGCTTTTTCTGGGTCTTCGGCGGCCATGGTTGAGGAATAGGGTAAACTCATGCCCATTGCTTCAAATGCTGAAGACATGGTATTGGCTGTAAACATCCCTCCACATGACCCTGCACCGGGACAAGCGCCGCGTTCAACAGCTAACAGTTCATTTTCGTCAATTTTGCCGGCACTGTATTGGCCAACGGCTTCAAAGGAACTGACAACGGTTAAATCTTTACCCTCATAATGTCCGGGTTTGATTGTTCCACCGTAAACAAAGATAGCAGGGATATTCATCCGCGCCATTGCTAACATTGCCCCAGGCATATTTTTATCACAACCGCCAATTGCTAATACACCGTCCATACTTTGGGCGCTACAGGCTGTTTCAATGGAATCAGCGATGACTTCCCGTGATACTAGGGAGTATTTCATCCCTTCTGTTCCCATAGAAATCCCGTCACTGACAGTAATTGTGCCGAAAATTTGGGGCATTGCGCCGGCGGCTTTTACAGCAGTTTGCGCCCTTTGTGCCAGTTCGTTAATCCCCATGTTACAGGGTGTGATGGTGCTGTAACCATTGGCAACACCGACTATGGCTTTGTTAAAGTCTTCATCTTGGAAACCGACAGCCCGCAGCATAGCCCGATTAGGCGATCGCTGCACCCCTTGTGTGATAGCTTTACTTTTAAGATTTTCTGACATCTATTTTTTTCCTTCTTTACTGTTATTGCTTAGTCTTCAGTATTCCTTATACCAAATTAAGATGTAGCTGCATAGAATCAGATTTTCGGATTTATTAAACGCAGATAAACGCAGATAAACGCAGATAAATATGGATTAATTTTTGGATTTTATGAGTCTGTGCAGTTTTACATATACAACAAATTGCAGATTAATGAGGTAAAGGTTCTAAATTCAAAGCCAGACAGTAAGTCAGTTTTACTCCTTCTTCCTTCTTCCTGACTCCTGACTCCTGCCATTAAAAGGGCAAAAACTGTAACAGGACTGAACCTAGACTCCCTGCAAAATCCATAAAGCTGGGTTTGCCTGTATTAATTGTTTCTGAATAAGCTGTTTTTAATTCTAAAATAAATGCTTTGGCTGTTTGTGTTCCTTCACTATTCTTTTCTTTTTCAAATAGTTCTATTGCTTTTTGAGCATCTTGTAAAGCGTTTTTTCTGTCTAAACTTTGGTAACTAGCAACACCACGAGCTAAATATGCTCCGGCATAGTCTGGTTTAAGTGCGATCGCTTGGCTAAAATAATCAATAGCTGGTTTAAGATTCCCCCTTTCTGCTGCTGCTACACCCCAAGCATAAAAATCCTCTGATTTAGCAATTTGCGAAGGTATTCCTACCGCACCTTGAAAATTTGTGCCTGTAATATTCGCACCTTTCAATTCGGCATTCATTAAATAGGTATCTCTTAAATCAGCACCAGTTAAATTTGCACCACTGAGTTTAGCCTCACTTAAATTCACACCAAATAAACTTGCACCGCTTAAATTTGCACCCCGCAAATCCGCACCAGCTAAATTTGCCCGACTTAAATTCGCACCCACCAGATTAGCGCCGTTTAAATTTGCCCCAGCTAAATCAGCCATTACTAATCCAGCGTTACCAAGAGAGCATTTTGGACACTTTTTACTTGCTAATAACTGTCTAATATCCTCATAACTTGCAGCTTGAACTGCACCTGATAAGCTCACACTGAGTAAAAATACAGATGTTGCCAAAATTTTACTGTTCATAATTTATTTTTGTATTCATCCAAGTTTTTGGTTTAGCATGGTCAGTTGTTAGTTGTCAGTCGTCAGTTGTCAGTTGGTAATTATTTCCCCCTGCCCTATTCAGCCAAGTTTAAACCAATAATACCGATAATTATAAAAGACATAGAGATAATTTTTACAACCGTAAAAGACTCATCAAACCACATCACACTAATCGCAGCAATTATCAGAGTACCCAAACCTGACCAAATAGAATAAACTATACTCACCGGAATAGTTCTCAGAGAAAGAGTTAAAACGTTAAACAAAGTCCATAAAACACAAAAATAAAAATTGAGGGGATAACCTTAGTAAATTCTTCTGAAAGTTTCATACAAGTTGTCCCAGAAACTTCAAAAATAATTGCTGCTATCAGATAAAGCCAACTACTTAACATAACCGTTATCTCACTTCTGTTAAATGGGAATATTTACTGAATAAATTTTGCCAAAACAAAAATTAAATTCTCAATTCTTTCGTGATAAAAGTTATAAATATTTCAGAGAGAACAAGAAGCAACAGAGAAGAGAAAAACTCATGTTTAAACCTAAGATTTAAACTGGTGTAAATTAGAGTTTCTTATCTGTTCCCTGTTTTCCATTCCTTTTTTTTTGTAAACTTTAAATTTTAACGATATATTTTAACCAAAGGCATTATTTCAAAACCTGGAAACAATTGCTGTTTTCTCCGCTAGTTGATAAAATCACATTGCTAGTTATTTACCTTTGACAAATGTTCAAAATTTTTACTCATTTTCGCAATTTAGCAATTGTTAGCTTTATCTGCCTGATATTAAGCTGGTCACTTCCCGTCCAAGCTCAGACTAAAATAGACCCCCAACTAGAAAAACAAGTTCTAGAAATTATCCGCAAAAACCCACAAATCATTATTGAATCTGTGGGAGCATATCAGCAGCAACAGCAACAGAACGTCCAAAAATCACGGCAAGAATTTATCAATAATTTTCAAGCAAATCCTCAATCCGTAATTGGTAATTCTCCTACTATTGGTGCAACCAAATCAAAAACGGTATTGATAGAGTTCTCAGATTTTGAATGTCCTTATTGTGCCGAAGCACATCAAACACTCAAGGATTTATTGGCAAAATACCCGAATCAATTCACCTTAGTTTATAAACATTTTCCCCTGTATCAAATTCATGATCAAGCATTACCCGCAGCTACAGTAGCTTGGGCAGCATATCAACAAGGTAAGTTTTGGGAATATCATGATGCCCTGTTTACCAATCAAAAACAATTGGGTGAAACTTTATATTTAGATATTGCCAAAAAGCTCAATTTAAACCTCATAAAATTTGACAATGATCGCAAATTAGCTAATAACGCCATTCAAAAAGACCTATTATTAGCTCAACAATTAGGATTGGGTGGCACACCATCTTTTATTATGACTAGTCCAAATTTTGCTGGGCCTGTAAAACTCACAGAAGTAGAAGAAATATTGCAAGGTAAACAATAAAATCTGATTTTAGGTAATAATTTATACCAGTTTTATGGTTGTTGCCAACAAATCTGCACCTTTAGCTAGAGGTGGCACGTATTGATTAACTGTTCTAATTGCAGTAAGTGTAAGGAGTAGTCTTATGAGAAGTGATGAGGATAACTTTTCGCTTCTCAATTCCTATTTTGAGATGACAATAATCTAAATTTTTTGCCGTTTCAGGAAGAGAGAAATTCAAAACCTGTCTAGGATGGAGAAAAGAAAAAGCATGGATCGAGAAATATAATGTGATTTATGACACCGCTGCACCTGCGGGACATTTACCCATTGTGGGACACATTGGGGAGATTAATGGGAGTGCTATTCTTTTCTCTCGCATCTAAACTAAACTTGTAAACTTTAACATCTCAAGCTTTCCGTATTTCACTACCTAGCACTGCGGAGTTATTCCTTTTCTGTCACTTTAGCTTACCCTCGTGAAAACGGGAGTTAAAAATAAGAAATTAAATCATTTTTTATTCTTCTTCAATGTAATTTTTTTAGAAAATAAATTATTAGTTAAAATAGAATCAAAGAAATTATTTTCTTATTTGAAGAAGATGATGAAAGTAAGTAGGTGTGCATAATAAAAGCGACATTTATTACGTTTTGTAAAATGGCTAAAACTCAATCAGAATCTCGCGTTGAGATAACTTTACATACCGTTACATACCTTTAAATTTTCCTGTTTACCTACTTAGTTAGCTTATTAAAGAAGTTAATCAATCAATTTTTATTCAAGCCAACAGCAATATAAACACTCACGCCACTTTATCTTTTTTTTGAAGTTGGTTAAAAGTATATCTAGCTCTAGTTTTGAGAATGATAAATCTGTCCCAGTAATTTGTCCAAAGTTTCAGACTCTTCATTTGATAATTTAATTTATTGTCAGCATTTTTCATTAATAAACTCAATGACTTGAGGTACAACATCGTACTAATGAGGAATTGCTAAAAACCTCATTAATAACTCTTTTTATTATTCACCACCAGAAAAAAACACTGGTAAAATAAACGCTGCTATAATTCCCCCTAAGACAATCACCTCAATTATTTTCAATAATAAACCACTCGTCATGAACTGATTAATTTCTTCCTTAAGATTATTGGAAAAATTGCCCAACCAAACACAGAGACGACTATACCAGTTAGCAGGACTATCTTCTGGGCGGAACTTCCAGGATAATATTGATAATAATAATGGCACACCACCAACTTTAGCTGACATCAAAATATGAATTGCTAAACACAAAATTATGATTACCCAAGCTATGAGATGAGCATAATACCAAATATGATCAAGTTCTCCTAGTGGTAGCCATTCTTCCTTCATCATTCTCCCAGATACCACCACCAAAACAGCAGCAAGCAACATTTTAGTATTTACTAAACGTTGTAGACTTACCCACCAAATTGGGTTACCAAATTGACTTAGGTTTTGGATGGAATCTGGTTGTAATAGTCGTCTTTTTCCAGCATGAAAACTATAAACAGCAAAAAATGGGAATAAAATCAAGAAAAATACTGCCAATGTCCCATGAATATCCTGTATAGGATTGATTTTAGGAATCGGTATATATCCAAATCTTTTATCAAAAGTATTGTAAACTAAGAATCCGCTAATAATTGCACCAATTCCTAAAATCCCGCTTATACCATGCAGGATTCGGAATATTAATGGTTGATAGGGGGCTGAACGATTCATAAGTTAATGTAGTAAGGTTTCCAAAAAGCTAATTTTAGCTGAGTATATTAAAACATAGGATTTATATTACAGCAAATTGCAGATTAATTAGGCAGAGGATCTAAATTTAAAGCCGAATAGTAGGTTGGGTTGAATGAAGTGAAACCCAACATTAGCGGTAATATAGTAAGAGTTGTTGGGTTTGGTTGCGTCAACCAAACCTACAATAAATGTTGTTTTACTGAATCCTGAATTCTGCTATATTCCCTCTGGAAACTCAAATAATATGAATATCAAAAGTCCTCTCCGTTATCCTGGTGGAAAATCAAGAGCAATTAAAAGCATCGCTGAATGTCTACCAAAAAAGTTTTGCGAATTTAGAGAACCTTTTGTTGGTGGTGGTTCAGTTTTCATTTATCTCAAACAACAATTTCCCAATTTAAAGATTTCTATTAACGATTTAAACCCAGAATTATTTTTATTTTGGTATTTTGCAAAATCTGATTTATCAAAATTAGTTTCCGCAGTTCGTCAAGTTAAAGAAAATTCTCAAGATGGAAAATTACTTTTTGCCAAATTAGCTCATGTAAATGTTAACACATTATCAGACATAGAAAGAGCAGTCCGGTTTTTTGTTCTGAATAGAATTACATTTTCTGGAACTATAGAATCCGGTGGATTTTCTTTAGAATCCTTTCATAAAAGATTTACAAATTCATCAATAGATAGACTAGAAAAACTAGAAAATATCCTAACAAAAGATATCCAAGTTACTAACTTAGATTATAGCCATCTGATTAACGAACCAGGAAAAGAAGTATTCATATTTTTAGATCCTCCTTATGTTAAAGCTGAAAAATCTAAATTATATGGTAAAAAAGGAGATTTACATACAGGATTTGATCATCAAAGATTTGCTTCAAATTTAAAACAATGTCCCCATAACTGGTTAATTACATACGACGATTGCCCAGAAATCAGAGAAAACTTTAAATGGGCAAATATCATTGAATGGGAATTACAATATGGCATGAATAATTATCAACAGAAAAAAGCTGCAAAAGGCAAAGAACTATTTATTAGTAATTATTAGTAATTATCAGATCCCCGACTTCTCCAAGAAGTCGGGGATCTAAACCTCTAAACCTGATAAAATCACATCCAGTGTCAAAAAAAGCCGAACAATGGATTCTACTATTTGGTCTAACTTACTCAAACAATTATTAGAACGTCAATCATTATCCCGGACTCAAGCCGCAGAATTGATGCAAGGATGGATAAATGAAACGATTCCCCCAGAACTATCAGGGGCAATTTTAATGGCCTTGAACTTTAAAGGCTTATGTGCTGAAGAATTAACAGGAATGGCCGGAGTATTAAAATCTCTGTCTTCCGTACCCATAAATAAGGGCGGGGAAACCCCGCCCCTACGGTTAATTGATACTTGTGGTACAGGTGGTGATGGGGCATCAACCTTTAATATTTCCACCGCTGTCGCCTTTGTAGTGGCTGCTGCGGGTATACCTGTGGCTAAACATGGTAGTCGTTCTGCTTCCAGTCTGACAGGAAGCGCGGATGTTTTAGAAGCCTTGGGAGTAAATTTGACTGCTGCCAGTGATAAAGTCCAAGCAGCAGTACAAGAGGTAGGAATTACATTTTTATTCGCCCCTGGGTGGCATCCAGCCCTGAAAGCCGTTGCCCCATTACGGCGAAATCTCAAAGTGCGGACTGTGTTTAATTTACTAGGACCTTTAGTAAATCCCCTGAATCCTACTGGTCAGGTAATTGGTGTTTTTGATCCTCAACTGATAGAAACTGTTGCTGAAGCTTTAAATCTCTTAGGGACACAAACAGCAATGGTTCTGCATGGACGAGAAAAATTAGATGAGGCTGGTTTGGGCGATATTACCGATTTGGCAACTTTAAAAGATGGTAAAGTATTGCTAACTACTGTTGATCCCCAGGAAGTGGGTGTGATTCCTGCTACCATTACCGCTGTTAAGGGTGGTGATGCACAAGAAAATGCGGTGATTCTTAAAAAAGTTTTGCAAGGGAAAGGCACACAAGCGCAACAAGATATAGTGGCGTTAAATGCTTCCCTGGCATTGCAAGTAGCTGGTGCTGTTCCCTGGTTAAATCATGGTCAAGGGGTGACTGTAGCTAAAGAAATTTTACAAAGCGGTAGCCCTTGGACAAAGTTGGAACATTTAGTGGATTTTCTGAAGGATTAGCTTCTGAGTGGGATTGGGGACGAAATTCGACGACGTTACGTTTGATAGTGACATCGTAATTACCGAAGAAGTCATGTCCTAAAAGTCCTGTTTCTAGTTCTGTACCAGCGATCGCTACTGGGACCCTATTTACTGTCATACCCCCGGCTTCCATAGACTCAAGATAGCCAATAGGAAATTCCACAGCTTTAGCACTGGCGGTATTTGCTGTAGCCTTGCCGACAGTGACTACACCTAATGCCGCTGCTATCTTCTGGGTAATTACAGTCCCACTCGCTCCCGTATCCACAATCATCTCAAACCGCTGTGTCCCATTGAAAGTAACTTCAATAATTGGTGTACCACCAAGTCGCCGTTTAATTGGGGCAATAAATACCTCATGACGGCGAGGGAGGATGGGTGGTGGTGAGAAACTAGGCTTAGATAAGGATGGTTTTAGAGCTTTATCAGCGGGACGGAGGGAAACTATCACAGTAGTCTGTGGTTTGGGAACATCAATCACCACTGATTGCGGCTGAGTTACAGAAGATGCTAAATTTTTGGGGTAAGCTTTCCGGCGAGCTAAGGCAACTTGACGGCGATATTCAATGATTTGACGTTGAGCAAAGGCAAAATTGCTACTATTGCGCCTAACTTGCTTCATCAGAGCGATAGCGAAGCGCTGCTGCAAGCAGTTCGCATCTTGCCACTGACTCACCACCAACTTCCAATCATCCACAGATACAGCAGATTGGCTGATACTTTTAGCACCAGCAGCTTTATCTAGTGCCATTTCCAAAGGACTTAATTGGGTGGAAGCAGATGCTCGTGGCGTTGAATTTGGACTAGCTAACAGTTGTTTACGTTGACTGGAAGAACGGATAGCCGCCAAACTCCCAGTTGACAAAGACCGTTTAGACTCACCAGTTATCGTTGTCTGCTGATCTTGATCACAGGCAACAGTCAAAACCGTTAAACTAACGGAACAAAAAATGAGGGCTGTCCGGGACAAAAAATACTGAAGCATAGTGAATGTTTTAACCGCCCTGGCTGCTCTTCCCAAGTGTACTCCCCCCACCCAATTAAAAATGCTTGACTATTGAATCATTTAATTTTTTATTAATTCCCGTCAAAAATCTAAAAGCCTCAACTCATGGGATAATAAACAGTCGCAGTCGGACACCGGGAAAAAAATTAATTCAAAATTGGGAACAAGTGACTGGGAATGTGTGATTACTCCTCACCCCCTGCCTCCCCTGCCTCCCCTGCCTCCCCTGCCTCCCCTGCCTCCCCTGCCCCTTTAACCTATGTCCCTATCTGACGTAATACCTGCTCTACTTGTCTTAGCAGACGGTTCTGCTTATCGCGGTTGGTCCTTCGGTGCTATGGGAACCGCCATTGGTGAAATCGTGTTCAACACTGGCATGACCGGATATCAAGAAGTGTTAACCGATCCTAGTTACTGTGGTCAAATCGTTATTTTTACCTATCCCGAACTAGGCAACACTGGTATTAATTCTGAAGACGAAGAATCAAATCAACCCCATGTTAAGGGAGCGATCGCTCGTAACATCTGTCATAAACCTAGCAACTGGCGTTCCACCCAATCCCTACCCAACTACCTCCAACAGCACCAAATTCCCGGTATTTACGGCATAGATACCCGCGCCCTCACCCGGAAAATTCGGATGTTTGGAGCCATGAATGGCGGCATTTCCACAACAATTCTCGATGAAACAGAATTGTTAGAAATGGTACAATCAGCACCCAACATGACAGGATTAAACCTAGTCAAAGAAGTCACCACACCAAACGTTTACGAATGGAATGAAGCCACAACCACCCCTTGGGAATTTAACCCCGAAGCAGTGGCTAAAATTGGCCAAACCTTCACTGTCGTCGCCCTAGACTTTGGAGTCAAGCGGAATATCTTACGCCGTCTCGCCAGTTATGGATGTCGCGTCATAGTTGTTCCTGCCGATACACAACCAGAAGAAATTCTCAAATACAATCCAGATGGTATTTTCCTCTCCAACGGACCAGGAGACCCCGCCGCCGTCACAGAAGGCATCACCACCACCAAAGCCTTACTAGACAGCCAAAAACCCATATTTGGCATTTGTATGGGACACCAAATTTTAGGTCATGCCCTGGGAGCAGAAACCTTTAAACTAAAATTTGGACATCGCGGTTTAAATCAACCTGCCGGCTTACAAGAAAGAGTGGAAATTACCAGCCAAAACCACAGTTTTGCCCTGAACCCAGACTCCCTACCCACAGCCACAGTTGAAATCAGCCATTTGAACCTCAATGATCTGACCGTAGCTGGAGTCCGTCACAAGACCCTACCTGTGTTTTCCGTCCAGTACCACCCAGAAGCCAGTCCTGGCCCCCATGATGCCGATTACTTATTTGAGCAGTTTGTCCTAAAAATGCAAGCAGCACGGCAATAAATTTTGGATTTTGGATTGCCGATTTGGGATTGAACTCGCATTTTAGATTCACAAATTTAGATTTATGCCAGCAGAGGTAAGGCATAAACCACAAAAAATCTAAAATCTAAAATCTAAAATTCCCCGGTCATGATGGACATTGGTAATTAGTAAAAAATTTTGCCAGTTCCCAACATAGACAAATTGCTCAAAAACCATCTATACTAGAACGTTTACTTTTAGTAAAAAGAACGAGGAGAAAATCATAGCTGAACCACTAAATCTAACCGTGAGCCTGAGAGGTACACGCGAAGTCCGCGATAGCTGTCAGCTATTCCGCCTCACAGGTTTATTAGACGCTTTCTCTGAGCCGACATTCACTAAAGTAATTGGCAGTAAAATTGAGGAAGGCCCAAAAAACATCATTTTGGATCTCTCACACATTGACTTTGTGGATAGTTCTGGCTTAGGTGCGCTTGTAAGACTAGCCAAACTGGCTAAACCTGAACCTGAAAGTAAAGGCAGTTTCCAAATTGTCACTAATGCTCGTGTCACCCAAACGGTTAAGCTTGTTCGTTTAGAAAAGTTTCTCTCCCTACAAGTTTCAGTTGATGCAGCCCTAGAAAACATCCCAGCAGATTGATTGCTTGAATGGAAAATCTAAATTAAGCTATCCGATGTCAAATCTGGATAGCTTAATTTTTGGATTATTATAGCTGTATGCACTTGAATGAGATACAGTCAACAAATCGTCAAGCCTGTAGGGGCGCAGGGCCTGCGCCCTAGATTATACTGCATCGCGTGATTACCGCCATACCAAAGAAGAACCCCTATTTAATGTATGATGTTGAGAGTAAAGCAGTTTTACCCCTGACTCGGTGAATTGGTAAATTCTGCTGTAAATATAATTTAAGTTGCTTTAGATAATGCCGGCAAAAATTGTCTCCCGATGTAGTGCTTTTTTAAGGAATGATTAATCTGTGAAGTCCAAGGAGGAAACAGGCGAACACGAAGAAGATGAAACCGCTACACAGCATTCATCAGAGATTTACCCTTGGTTGGTAAATGCCACGCAACTACCCCAGCAAATATCCCCATCTCAAATAAAACAGATATCTCCTTCAGCATTAGCCTACTTGGGGGATGCAATTTACGAATTATATGTTAGAATGTTTTATCTGTGGCCACAACAACGATTGGAAAATTACCATCGTTCCGTAGTGGATCAGGTAAGAGCAGAAACACAAGCGCTACATTTGCGAATGTTAACTCCTTACTTGAGGAGTAACGAATTAGAAATTGTTCGCAGAGGTCGTAACTCTGCTACGAGTCGTCATAAACGACTAAATCCCGAAATTTATCAACAGGCAACTAGTTTAGAAACCTTAGTTGGCTACTTATATCTTACTGATTACCCCCGTTTAACCGAGCTATTACAAAAACTTCCCCTAGAGAAATAGTGAGAAGCTACATCTGGCGATTGTTACTGATTTGTACTGGTTCATTAAATTGATGTCATCGGGCTGTTCACTCATTTAAATCAAATCTCAATACTGTTATGACAAGTCAACCAAAGAAAAATCATTCCGGCGGACAACCAAAACGTGGTCAGCCAGTAAAAATTAAGGGTAAGCGCGTTGTGCCTCAACCTAGCCGTAATCAAGGCAAAAGTGATGGTAAACCCATTTCCGTTAAACCCCGGACATCTCGCTATGGTTCTGAACCATCCCCAGAAGTGCGGGTAGACAGAGACGGTAAATCCTATTCTGCAAAACCTCGCTCTCGCTACGGTTCTGAACCATCCCCAGAAGTGAGGGTAGACAGAGACGGTAAATCCTATTCTGCAAAACCTCGCTCTCGCTATGGTTCTGAACCATCCCCAGAAGGTAGAGGAGACAGAGACGGTAAATCATTCTCCGTTAAACCTCGCACATCTCGCTATGGTTCTGAACCATCCCCAGAAGGTAGAGGAGACAGAGACGGTAAATCATTCTCCGTTAAACCCCGGACATCTCGCTATGGTTCTGAAACATCCTCAGAAATTACCTTAGCAAATGAAGGTAAATCCTTTACTGGTAGACATCGTCCTTCTTTTCAATCTTCCCAGCAACTTCCAGAAATTGCATCCACAGAAGAGAGTGATCTCATCTATGGTCGTCATCCAGTTTTGACGGCGTTGGAAAATGAACGCAGTATTAACCGTCTTTGGATTACTACCCGTCTTCGTTATGATCCCCGATTTCACCATTTGATCTTGCAAGCCAAGGATAATGGCGCTGTTATTGATGAAGTTGAACCAATGCGGTTAGACCAAATTACTGGTCGCGCTAACCACCAAGGGATAGCGGCTCAAATTGCTCCTTATGCCTATATTGAATTAGAAGACCTGATTGCTAAGTCCAAATCTATTACTGATCCTGTAATTGTAGTTGCTGATGGTATTACTGATCCCCATAACTTAGGGGCAATTATTCGCACAGCGGAGGCTATTGGCGCTCACGGTTTGGTGATTCCCCAAAGAAGAGCAGCGGGAATTACTTCTACTGTAGTGAAAGTAGCAGCAGGTGCATTAGAAACCTTTCCTGTATCTAGGGTTGTCAATCTGGGTCGCGCTTTAGAACAGTTGAAAGAAGAAGGTTTTTGGATTTATGGAACTGCGGTTACAGGTAGCGAACCATTACAAAGTGTAAAATTTAGCGGGCCTGTGGTTTTAGTTGTGGGTGGTGAAGGCGAAGGTCTGGGGATGTTGACACAACGTTCTTGTGATGTTTTGGTGTCTATTCCCTTACAAGGTAAGACTCCTAGCCTCAATGCTTCCGTGGCAACTGGTATGGCACTTTACGAAATTTATCGTCAAAAATCGCAGAATACACTGTATCTTGATAAAATACAGACAATTGCTTTGAAAAAACAATAGTACAAAAGCTGATCTCGTAGATATTTATCTGCGAAATCAGTAAATGTAAAAGACAATAAATTTAATCTATTTGCACACGGCCAGTTATCACGTTTATAAATCGGCGAAAACTATGACAGCAATTTGGCATAACTTCCAAGAGAGGTTAATTAGTACATTCAATGGACTCGGTCTTGCTTGGTGGGTAGAAGTTGTTACACAGAATCCCCGTTGTACATACTACTTTGGTCCATTTTTCAGTTCTGCGGCAGCTACTAAAGCCAGTAATGGTTATGTAGAAGATTTGGAGATTGAAGGGGCGCAGGGAATTATGGTAAATATCAAACGCTGTAAACCTACTGTTTTAACAATTGCTGAAGATTTGGGGGAATGGATAGACCGTAAAGTAAAGCCTGTCTTTAGCGGTCAAAATTAGTCTAATTACCAATTCCAGAGGCTGTTATCGTTCCTGGGCTAATCCTGGGAACGAGTTATGCCTAATTTAAACTTTCACGATTTGGGGGTTGGTTGCTAACCAATTATCAATATCTCCTAATAACTGTTGGGGTATTTCCCAAGGAAAGAGATGGGCTGTGTTGGGGTAACATTGCCATTTAGAGTTTTTTAGGTGTCGGGCTGTTTCTAAACTAGCATCAGCGTTAATGTGGCGATCTTGTTCACCAGCAAGCACTAAGCTGGGACATTGGATTTGCCAAAGGTCTGGGGTGCGATTATAACCCGCTCTAATGGCGCTGTAGAGGGCGTTGGTGGCGGCTGATGAGGTTTGTAAGTAGGCTGGTAGGGCATCCTTAGCTATGTAATTGTAGGCTGTGGATGTGTGTTGTTGAATTAGGTAGCGAAAGAGCGATCGCTTGCCAAAAGTATTAATATTCCATTGCCAACTCGGTTTTATATAGTTTAATATACCTGCAATGCCTGTATAAATATTGTCTTGCCAAGAAATTTGGGGATGATTGCCCCAAGGTCTAGCAGCTGTGGCTACTAAAATTAAGCCTGTGATGCGTTGGGGTAGGCGCATGGCCAGTTCCATTGCTAAAATGCCTCCTAGCGACCATCCCAATACTAAGCATTTTTCTATTTTTAACTGGTCTAAAAGGGCTTCTAGGTCATCTAAATGGTCTTGCATTGCAAATTTGCCCTGAAACCGACTTTTGCCATATCCGCGTAAATCTGGAGCAATGGTTTGGTAGTGTTGTGATAAATGATTTGTGAAGACGGAAAGGCTACGTCCCGAACCAGGATGACCATGTAAACCAAGTATGGGAAATCCTTGACCTTGGGTGTAGAAGTTAAGTGGTACAGTTCTAGGTGTGTGATTTCCCATAAATCTCTGTTGTATAGCTATATAAATTATGTTTCGCGCAAAGGCGCAAAGTAAAGGGCGCAGGCCCTGCGCCCCTACGGTTATCTATTTTTCGATGTAACCGCCAGCGTAAGTAATTACACACATAGTTCCATAGGTGATGTGATTGCCGTAAGCAACGCCAGTGGTTTGAAAAGCTGGGTTAAAAATGTTTTTTCGATGTCCACGAGAGGGAACTCCATCATCAATTATCAATTGCATGATAATATCCTGGGCAGTTTTTTGACCGTAGCTGATATTTTCGCCGGCGGTGGTTTGCCATTGACCATAACGATTTAAACGGGTAAAGGGATCACTGCCGTCACTACCATTATGACCGATTCCACCTTTTACGCCTTGGTCTTTGACGTGATCTTTTGCGGCTATAGACATTCCTGTAGAGGGATTTAAGACAATGATTGGAGTGGTAGACTTGAGGGAAGCGATCGCCTCATCAACAGCTATAACTCCTTCTCTGGTTTGTAAATAGGAATTTTCAGCGATTTTGATTTTTGTGCCTTCAAATTTCTGTTTCCAGCTTTCTAGAAGCGGTACATAAGCGGCAGGATTTGTCCGTACCAAGTTCATTTCGGCAATTACTTTCTGTTCTAAATCGGAGAAAATGGTCAAATTTGCCTCAGTCATTGATTACCTACAACTGTAAGATAGATGCTATGGGTTAATCATAAATCTTCCGTGCAAATCTTGAGAATCAGAAATCTATTTTTCTATATAACCGCCAGCATAGGTAATCACACAGATAGTTCTGTACTGTTTATGAAAACCGTAAGCCACACCAGTTACCCGAAAAGATGGATTAAAAATATTTGTCCGATGTCCACGAGAAGGTACACCATCATCAATTATTAGTTGCATGACAATATCTTGGGCTGTATTTGGTCCATAACTGATATTTTCGCCGGCGGTAGTTTGCCATTTACCATAACGATTGATGCGAGTGCTAGGTTTGCTACCATCACTACCATTATGACCTGTTGCTCCCTTTGGTCCTTGGTCTTTAACATGATCTCGCGCACCTAAAGACATTCCTTTCGAGCTACGTAATGCACCAACGGGACGGACGGATTTTAAAAAAGTTATAGCTTCATCAACAGGTTTTACTCCTTCCTGGGTGATTAAATAGGTATTGTAGGAAATTTTGACGCGATTCCCCTGAAACTGTTTTTTATAATTTTCTATAATAGGTATATATGAACGAGGATTGGTTCTAACTTTGTTAGTTTCAACAATTACTTGTTTTTCTAAGGTGGAAAGGTAACTCCCTTTTGTTAGTAAAGTTTGATGATTTTTCTTAGCAACTAGTGGCAGAGTAGATTCCAGTGGTTTTAGTAGTTGACTAGAAAAAGCAATTGCCAGTGTAATAGGCAATAATACCAAAAATCTCAGATAACCCATTCATAACCTCATTTTTTTTGGGTAATTTTTACAGTAGTTGTCTGTGGGAAAACTACTTGTTATCTGTTGTAATATTTTTGGCTATTAAATGTAAAGGTTTATTGGTAAATAAAATTGTACAATTCCTGAATCAGTTTGGGATTTTAGACTACAAAACCTAATTTATTATAAGTTTATTGACGATCAGTTTTACTCTCCCTAAATAGTTATGATTTTTCACAGATAACGATCATCGGAGGTAAAAAATGCGATTCCCAAATTTGTTCTTGTTACTGTTTATCTTTTCTACTGGATTTATTTTACCTGCTTTTGCACAAACTCCTTCTAGACCATTTCAAGACGAAGGTACTTGTACTTCTGGACCAACAAGCGGAACTGGAGGAGGACGTAAATCTTGCAATGGATCTGTTGTTTGGCCAGATACAGATGCAGAAAGACCTAGTGGTAAATACGCTATTGATGTCAACACAGTTCAAGTTACTACGACAGATAAGCGGGGTAGTGGCAGCGGTTGTAGTGCGCCTACATTTACCTATGAAGACGTTAAAGTTCAAGTACCGGGAATTGGAGAAACAAATGTAAGAATAGCCACAAAAGTTACAGTAAGTTATAATGCTCGTGGTAGTAGCGGAACTGGCACGCGAGGTAGAATTGCTTGCAAAATAACTGGGAAATATAATTCCTTATAACTGGAGTTTAGACTAAGACATGACAAAATGACCCAGAAGGACTGAGTTTACAAATTACATAGCTCAAACTAGAAAAATTAAGAGGTTAAGCCGATTTAGGTTGTTCCTTCTTTGGTCTAGGGGTAGTCTTTTTGACGGTAGGGTAGCGAATTCTGGGTAAGCGGATTCTCCCAGTAGGCCAGCCGGGAGACTTTCCACGTGGTTTGGGGGAAACAGCCGGTGTACCAATCGCGGCGAAAACTCCTCCCATGTACTGAGCAACCCTTCCAGGAGATAAATTGGTTTGTTTTTTCTGCCAAGGTAATGGATTATCAGCAACAACATCACGGGCTAACCGTTCGGCTGACGCTCACGGCGAAGCCAAAGTTGCCAAGTCATAAGTGGTAATAGGTCGCTCCACTTTTGGTGGGTCGTTAACCTCGACAGTTTCATCTGGTGTCCACCATGTACTTGAGTCATTCAACTTAAATTTTGCACCATGAGAACGGGGACGACCTTTGCCGCTATAAGGTGGTGGTGCATCATATACCACTCGATTGGGACCTAACCGCATTAATTTATCTGCTACGGGTTTTTTCTTGACATTGGTTGTTCTTGATGCTCATAGGTTCTGTCCTTTAACGTCGGTACATCTATTCTCGCCCAAGCTGTATTATCTCCCGCTAAGATTATTCTTTCTGTGGGATTGAGTTGTTCTATATACAATTTCATTAATTCTGTTCTTGGGGGATTGCCATCCTGTATTGTACCCACAATTGGTCAATTATGCTGAGGTCTAGGTGTGGGAAATTTAAGAGTTCATCACTTGTAAACCAGTCACCATACTCTTTACCTACAGCTTTAATCATGACGTTGTAAGGACTTGAATAAATATGGATTCTAAGCCATAATAAGTTCATGACATGGGAAATTTTATTTCATGACGAGTTTCTACCTGAATTTTCTGAACTAACTACAGAAGTACAGGAAGAACTTCTTGCACACACAAAATTACTAGAATCCGCCGGTCCACTGCTACGCAGACCTCATGCTGATACACTTAAAGGTTCTCGGCATAAAAATATGAAAGAACTTCGTTTTATGTAGATGATGGTGTATAGCGAATAGCTTTTGCTTTTGATCCAGAAAAGAAGGTAATATTACTTGTAGCTGGTAACAAAGCTGGAATAAGTGAAAAAAGATTTTACAAACAATTAATTACAAAAGCAGATAACCGATTTAACTCCCATCTTCAGGAATTAAAAGACAAAGGAGAATAAAAATATGGCAACAAAACTAACTGACATAATGGCACAATTACCACTTGAACGTCGGGCAAAAATTGAAGCTCGCGCTCAAGAACTTATTTTGGAAAATATGACACTTCAAAATATGAGAAAAGCCAGAAAATTAACTCAAGAATCTATGGCAGAATTATTAGGAATCCGTCAAGATAGTGTTTCTAGATTAGAAAAACGGGCGGATCTTTTACTTTCTACATTACGTAGTTATGTAAAAGCAATGGGAGGAGATTTAAAACTTGTGGCAGAATTTCCTGATAGACCATCTGTGATTATTTCTGCATTAGGAGAATTAGAAGATGAAGATTCTGTACTAGAATAATCGTCTTTTTCGGGGACAGTAAAAACGATTTACCCTAGAGGATGTTTGAAAAGTTTTTAATGTATAAATAAACCCCTCTCCAAACTTCTCTCCGACGCAGGGAGAGGCTTTGAAACCCCCATTTCCTTTAAATAGTATTATCTTCTTTATTTAACAAGTTGTGGTAAGCATTCAGTCGTCAGCTATCAGCAAGAATTGAATTGATAAGCATTCTGAAATTAATTACTGATGTCAGTCTCCCTATTTAAAAACCCCTAAAATCCAGTTTTAGCTGACTGCTGACCACTGATAGCTGAATGCTTACAAGTTGTGTCTGTTTCTTGTTAAAGATTATTCATAAACCATTGCCTTAACAGAACGGTATTATTTTGCGTCTTGTCTGTTTTCGTTGTATCAGTGGTGGTGGTTTCTGGGTTTTGTGTTATAACCCAGTTGTGAAAATGAACTCAAACGAAAGACTACTCTATGGAACCAGATAAGCTGGCGCGATTGAAAGAGTACGGTGAATTTATCCTCCGCAAAGTTGACTCAGTTCCCCAACGCCCTTCCCAGGAGGAAGATTGGGTTCCCACTAGTCTTGATGATTGTCTGTTGCGGTTGCGAGAGGCGGCACAGAAAACTGTGGAACTGGCCAACTCACCGGTGAAAATTGGTGTAATGGGGGAGTTTAGCAGCGGCAAAAGTTTGCTGCTAGGTAGTTTGATTGGTTATGCGGACGCTTTACCTGTGAGTGAAAATCCGACAACAGGTAATGTCACAGCTATTCATATTAAGCCCCAAGATGATTTTGCGACTACTCAGGTAGATAATTATACGGTGGAATATTTATCCCATGAAGGGGTAAATGAGTGCTTACACTTCATTCTCAAAGAAGCAAACCGTCGCGCTGTGTCTGCTGGGGTGACACCTTTACAGGTGGCTAAAATTAAAACTGGTAAGGATATCAGTATTTGGTGTGAGGAAGTTTGGAAAAGCTCAAATAATTTAGAGTTGCGTTATTTGGTGCGGGAGTTAGTGTTATTTTTGCGGGCTTATCAGGCTTATGGTGAGGCTTTATGCGGTCGCTTTTACCAAATTGATGGTATTACTGCCCGTGAGGGTTTACAACTGGCAGAAATGCCAATGGCGATTCAATCTCTCAAGTTTGAGGATTTACCAGCAGCGAATGTTCGCTTACCAAATGCGCCACAACGGTTAGGAACGCAATTATTACAAACCAGTTTTCCTTTAATTCGTCGCGTTGATATTGAAGTGAAGATATCACGGGAAATTTGGGATGTTACGGGTGCAGAAGAGTTTGTGCTGTTGGATTTTCCGGGGTTGGGTGCTGCTAATTCTGGGGCTAGGGATACATTTTTATCGTTGCGAGAATTGGCACAGGTACAGACAATTCTAGTTTTACTTAATGGTAAATCGCCGGGGAGCGATCGCGCCAATAAAATTTTCACAATGATGCAGCAACAACGCCCAGGACAAGACCTCAAGGATTTAATTCTTGTCGGTGTGGGACGTTTTGATCAACTGCCTTTAGAAAGTGAAGGTGGAGAAAGAGAACTAGATTTATTAATTAATCATCAATCTAATGCTCAACCTTTACAAACAAATGCAGTTTTCCAAAAATTAAAAGTTCTCAAAACTATTATTGATGGGGCGGAAGCATTTACTAGTCAAAAAGACAGAATTGTTTTATTATCACCTCTGTTAGGATTAGCTGAATTAGCTAAACGTTCTGGTCAAGTGAAAGCAGGTTCTGAGGAATTTCTTGCTAATTTAGATTATCCAGAATATCTAGAAAGACCGAAAAAGTTACAACAGAAATGGGGTGATTTAAGTGAAGCTTTATTAGCAACAGATGGGAGAAATCAATTAGGCAAACAATTGGGTTATTTTGCTCAAGATGGTGGTATTAGTAAATTAAGAGAATTGATTCAAACTCATGTCGCTAATCACGGTTTAAAGCAATTATATGAAGATACCCGTCGGGCTGCTGATGGTATCCGTCAACAACAAGAATATCTCAAAGAAATTATTGCCGAAATTCACGAACAAGGTATACCCACAGTTGATACTCCGGCTTTACTAGAATTAAGAACAGCCATAGAAAGTTTAGATAGAACCTACAGAAACTTTCAGAAAGATTTAGGTAAAGAACAACTGAAAGATAGAAGAGGAATTGTAGTTAGTGATGTCATTAAAGATGAACTAACTTTAAAAGTTTTGAATTGGAGTCAGTGGACATTACTATTTAATAAAATCCAAAATGGCACAATTACCTTAGCAGAATTTAAAGGTGCAGCGGGGAAATTATTTGATAGAGGAAATCGGGTTAATACCTCCATACCGACTAAGAGTGATGACTTTTATCCAGCCTTTGAGAAAACAGTCAGAGAACTGGAGAATTTTGCGAGCGATCGCATTCGTCAAGCCGTGATAGACTTATTAAGCTCATTGGCACATGAAATTACCCTAGAACGGGAAAAACTGCAAACCATTCTTCAGCCAGAAATGGAACCAGAAATTGAATCAAAATTTGGACTTGAAGAAGCAGATTTATTTTATAAACTGTTATTAGGATCAGATCCTCGTCAATGGAAAGAAGCCATTATTGCCGAAATTAATAACCATAATCAAACCATCAAACCAGAAAGTATTTTTCCCCTAGCTAGACAAGACGAAAAACACAGTGTAGGACAAATTTTTGATTGGTCTCCCGAAAGAAATCAAAACCCATCCAGAAGTGCCAATCATCAACTTTTCGTATTACGACTGCGAGATGAAATTACCGCCAGTGCTAGTCTTCACCTTGTGCAATATGTCAGTGAAAGCAATCAGCAAGTAAATATAGAAATCAATGGAATTTTAGATCAAATTATTCCCAGCTTGCAAAACCTTTCCAAAAAAGAAGCACTACTAAGATATATTGCTGCAAGAGATTCACAAGCCGAACTAGCCATTCCCTCTTGGTTAGAAATCCTCACCGATATTGCCACAATTAATGAAGAAGAACTATTTACCTGCATTTAATTGGTACTTCCTTCTTCCTTCTTCCTTCGTGTTCTTCGCTTCTTCGTGGTTCATTTAATCCATATTCTTCTATTAACAAGAGAGTAAACCTTTAGTTATCAAATAAATTTAGGGAAATGCACTATCAATGAAATATTAACAAACAAAAAAGGAACATCAAAAATGCCTGTGGAAATTCAGCTTCTACCTAGCTTTAAATTAGGTGTGAAAGAAAACACACAGTTGCATCTACCCACCATCCAAATTGTCCCTATTAAAAGCAACATTCCCCACATTTCTCGGATTACCTGCATCGTGAGAGGTACACCAAATGAATTAGCAGCAAAAATTCAAAGCAGCTACAGACAATTTCACTCAGCTACACCCAAACAAATTTATAATATTTCTCAACTAGGACAATATCCCTGTCAGTTAGATGCACCTTTAATCACAATAGTTGATTGTATCTTAAAGGTAATTGTCGAATATTTTGATTCTGACACTGTAGGAAAACCAAATTTGTCCATATCTAATCATGTATGTGCTGAATGTGATCTTTGGTTTATACCCAATTTACAAACATCATCAAGTTCATCTACAAAAAATAATCCACCCATGAATACTTCACAATTTGATCACTATTTGCATAATTTAAGTCAACAACTCAGTGAAAAACTCAACGAAAAACAAAGAAAAAGATTTCCTGGTTGGTTAGCTTTAGATTTTGGTACTTCCAATTCTACAGTAACACTTTTTGACCCCATAGAAGTTCCCATTGCCGAAGTTTTACCCAGAGAACAAGAACTGAGATTAAGAGAACGTATGGCGGAATGGTTCAATTCCTCCCCAGATTTAGCCTTACCAGATGTTAGTAGTGGTGAGTGGGAAAAATTCCTGATTGATATTAGCAAAAACTTAGAAATAGAATCAGATCAATTAAGTGAAATTTTTGAAAGCGATAACAAAGAATTATTTTTAGAAGCAATTCGGCAAATTGAATTATGTCTAGGAACAAGTGATAGATTTCGGCGGGCTGTTAGCAAAAAACTTTATGCGATATATCATGAAGTTTTTCGTGTTCCCACATTAGAATCACAAAATTTAATTCCCGTAGTTTTAGATATTGACCGGCGCAGTACAGAAATTCCCAGTGAAATGGAAGTATCGCAATTAATCCCCTTAAAACTACGCATGGGTAGAGACGCAAGAGATAATAGAAAAAAAGCCATAGCCCAAGGAACAACTATTTCAGTTAAAGAAATTATTAGCAGATTTCACCATTCACCCAAACGCTATTTTGGACAAGATCGATTTTTCCCAATTATCTTAGAAGAAGATGAAGAAAACATTCAAGTTAATCGCCTCATTCAAGCAGCTTGGGCGCAATTAATTGAATTAACAGAAGATTATCGCCAACGGGCTAGACGCAGATTTTCGGAAGGCGATTTTTTAACAGCAGTTGTTACCTATCCCACCGTTGCCCCTCCCGTAGTTCGTAAAGAAATCAAGCAATTGGTACAGGAATTAGGCATTGATGATGTCCAAACAGCCTATGATGAAGCTGTGTCTGTCGCTATCTTTTTCCTGTGGCGAGAATTTGGCGGAAATCTGAATATTGGCATTGAATCTTTTAAAACTCGCTGTCGTCAAAATGGCAATAAATGGTCACAAAATGTCCTGGTTTTAGATATTGGTGGCGGTACAACTGACTTAGCTTTAATTGAACTTACCCTCGAAGATAAAACTCCATTTTTTGCAGATCATGAAGATCGAGGTTTAGGAGGACGTTACTACAAACTTACCCCCAAATTATTAGGTTCTTCGGGACATTTACAATTAGGTGGAGAATTAATTACTTTACGAATTTTCCGTTTGTTAAAAGTAGCAATTTCTGATTTTCTGCTTACCGCAGTCACGACAGGTGACATCGAAAGCGATAAATTAGAAGACTTAATTAACTCCGAATTAAACGACCGTTTTTTAGAAGATGGAAAATTTAAAACTGGTAGTTTGCTAAAATGTATAGATAAAGAAAATCCTGAAGGTGACGTTGCTTTTAAAGATGCCCTAGACACTGCCGAAAAAGTCTTACCAACTCGTTGGCAACAAGCACCCCAACGCCTACAAACCTTTTACACATTGTGGGATCATGCAGAAGCCGCCAAACTTAAATTAGGACAAAAAACAACCACAGATGGTTCTTTATTAACTTTCACTTTAAATGAACAACAAATTGGCGAACTGCTTGCCCAAAGTGCCATTAAATTTCAAGTGAGAAGTTCTGAATCTATTTATTTAACTTTAGATCATCAGCAATTTGAACGGGCAGCAACTTCGTCAATTAAAGAAGCAATTGGGATTGCTAAAGGTTTAATAGAAAGCCGTCTTAGTTCAGAACCTAATCAAAAAGTAGATTGGTTAATTCTTTCTGGAAAAACTTGTAGTCTTGATCTTGTGCAACAACAAATTTACGAAGAATTTAGTCAATCACCTTATTTTGTTTGGAATCCCGAACGAATTACTTTTGTTTTAGAATTTACTAAACTTGCCACTTCCGCCGGTGCTTGTTATGCCGAAAAACTGCGTCGTTTTCGATTTGATCCTGAAGAATCTAAAAGTCTATTACGCAAAGGTGCAAATCAATTAGAAATTGATGTCAAAAACCTGTTTTATTATCTTCCTTGCAACTTCAAACGCAAAACTCAAAGTAACGACCCACTAGCCATTTTTAGTGCTGGACAAGAACTATATCAACTTGCACCTTGGGACACCGTTGCTAAAGTGCGGACACCTTGGCAGGGGATACAATTAACTAATATTATCCATCGTCAAGATTATGAAAATGGAACTTTTCGCCTGTGGGGTAGTTTCGACGGTAAAATATTGATGGATAAATTGGGTATGGAAGAACAGGAATTTCTCAAAAAAATCAAAATCCAATTTGAAATAGATCAAGCTTTACAATTTAGTGTTTTACTATGTCGTGGTAATCCCCATTATTTAATAGATGTGGTTGGTATTGATATTAATTCAGTCATATCTAAATCTACTGAAAATGCCTTGTTTGCTGATGGTAATCTAAAGTGGAATATTGCCATAGAAAACCATCAACATAACTTAAATGATGGTGATATTGCTATTAATGTTTTAGAATCTGCCACAGTTGATCAACCTCATGCTTATCATTTAGTATTTGCAGTTGATAATAATGAAAATAAATCAATGGAAATATTTCATTATTTACAAGATGGTGTGAAGCAACCAGGAACAGGATTAATTAGTAAACCTTTGCCATCATTTCCTCAAAGTGGTCAACATACTTTCTACATTTATCAAACTGATAGTGAGACAAATACTAAAAAATGGCTACGGATTGGTACACTCAATAAACCAGATATCATCACAGATTATCCCTGTCAATATCATGTAACTCTTGATAATACAGGCATATTAAGAATGCACGCGGGGGCAGTTCCTTATTGGACATCTAATAATCAAGAATGTCTCGAACAAGAAGGATGTGTTTATCGGGCAGAATTGGAATTACAACCCAATGAAGTTGATAAAGAACGTGATCCTTTTTGCGGTATTCATTAAGTTCAAGATCCCCGACTTCTTGGAGAAGTCGGGGATCTAAAATCTTTTTTTTCATCCTGATAAAATTATGCAGAATCTACATAAACTATTAACTATAGAAAACTCAGAATTAGCCAAAATATTGCGGTTTAATTTATATGGATTAGCTGCAACTTTAACAAAAGCAAATCAAGAATATCCATTTGATGCCGGATGTCAGGTATGCGAAGAACTTCTACAAGAACTTCATCAATTATTAGAACCATCATTATCAGATCCCCGACTTCTTCAAGAAGTCGGGGATCTACAACCACTTCAGTTAACAAATGGATTAAAATTATTAAAATTACAAGAAACTTTTAATAGCGATTCAGAACTAAAATCTTATCTCGGTAATTCTTGTATTCAAGGTCAAACTGATGCGGAAATATGGAACGAAATTCATAGAAAACTGTTGCGAGTTCCTGAAGATGTAGCGACACTTTGGCGACATAAGGCTTTAGAATTAGCACAGGAAGTAGGGGCAGTTGTAGATAATATCAATCTGGATGAATTGCCATTTGTCCGTGATGAAATTATTTATCCAGGGTTGAGTGGTGCAGTTCAAGCTAAAGGACTATGTTTATCTCAAACAGCTTTAGTAAATGCAGAGATTTCCCAAACTCATCTTTCTGAAAATTTATATTTAATCGCCGGCTTTTTACTTTTATATATTAAGTTTATAGAAATAGATCCAGACTTACATCATGCTTTAAAAAGTGTTTTTAGCTTTGATGTAGTTTCTTTATCTGCCAAATTGGAACAACGTTATCAGTATATTGATGCTTTAAGCGATCGCTTGCACCGTATCCAAAAAATAGATGAAAATACTGATGCAGTTCTTAATTTATATGCTTGGATTGACATAGATGAAGCCATTCATTCCTTAGTATTTATCCCCCCCGCTGAACGTTATTCTTGGTGGGGAAAATTACAAAAAGAATCCCGTCATCTACTAAAAAAAGCCGCCGATAAAGCAGTGAAAGCAGGTAATGAAGTCCGACTCAAACAATTATCAGGACTGTATGCTGATGTTTGTGAATTTTCTAAAGATGACCTGCAATTAGACTGCGGTGGTAATCCTGGCGAGGTATTAACCTGTTTGCGAGTCTATGCTAAAATTAATCAGCAACAGTATCCAGGAAGGGTAATATTTCGGACTTTACGCTAAATAAAGAACTTTGTCCAAATTGCCCTGATATCTCCCACAAATAACCCTATATCATGATCAATTTTGCACCTATCTTTTTTTTACCGCAAATAAGCTATTTAGGGTTACTGCAATTGGGTTTTACATGGAAGTTGATATTATTAGTAGTTTTTGGGCTGCTAGGGTTAGTAATTGGCGGGATTTTTGCAGTATATTTGACCGTAATACTGGAATGGCTGAGTAATCGCAATTCTCCTCCTAGTGAATCAGGTTCAATGGGTGGAGTAGCATGGCTAGGTATTGGGCTAGTTTTGATATGTATAATTAGTCCCTTGATGGGAGCGATCGCTATCTATCTAACTGCTTTGTACCTATAGATTTAAAACTTATTTATTGACATAAAATTTATATTTCTATCTTGTTTACCTGTCATCGTTTATCTGTGCGAAAATACTGTTATCAAAACATTGATTTATTTAAAACTTATGCCTAGTCACACAATATATCTTGACGATGGAAAATACAATTATATCATGACAATTACACTTTCTGACTGTACAGTTAGTGTCACGACTGACGGTGTGGGATTCAATGCACACTCTTTTGAAAGCCATGATTTTGCAACTGAAACTGAAGCGTTAGAGTTTTATGAAACCACTATTCGTCGGGAGAATCCTAGTTATCAACCACCAACAGATTCATCATCTTCTGAAGAGATAGAGGAAGAGGAAGAAGAGTTAGAACTGCGATCATTTGATTTCGATTTACATGACAAAAATTTACCAACCGATGAATTAGTAAATCGTTTAGCAGTAGTGTTACCTGGTTTGGGAATTTATGAGTGTGAATCTGGGGATTATCCTTTTAAAACATTTGTTTGGAAAGTAGATGAACAAGGAGAGTTGACAATTGATAAACTGCTGGTGACAGGTGGATTTATGCAAGAGATTGAATGGAATGATTTTTTGCAAGCTGTAATCACTAACAGCAGCAATATCACCAGCGATTTGACTTTAGAACCAAACCTAACTCCAGAAGAAATTTCTCAAAAATGTCAAATGCTAGAAACTACAATGCGATCGCAATGTAAAACCATTTGTGTGTATAAAATTGTTCAATTGAATCCCGACTTACCTAATGATTACTTCGAGCAATTTTATATTATTGTAGGTGAAACCCATGATGGCTATTGGTTGGGAATTTCCCCACAAATCTGCGCTGATGACAATATCAGAACGGACACAGAAAGATTAGATATCTCCACAAACTTTACTCCTGTAGCCAGCAATCAAACATTAATTGATACCTTACAATCCATAGTAACTGGTTTAGAGTTTGCGACCACTCCAAACACAACTAATAGAGAATTTTACTTGATATCTGGTAATTCCAAAGAACAAACAATTTATCAATTAGTTGATGGAATTAATTTTGTAATTACTTGTACCTTTGCACCCTTTGGTTCAGTCGCAGAATCAGAAGATCCTCAATTTTTCCATTCTATACAACCCTTAGATCAACTATTGGAGTTAAATCTTTCTAATTTACGCGAATATGTAATCGGTTCTTATTCCACCTATTATCTTTACACAATTGGTAATACCCATAGTGGTGACTGGGTAGGAGTTTCAAACGTTGCTATCTGGTCTTAGAAAATGCGTTAAAACCTCCATTCCCTTGTAGGGGCGGGGAAACCCCGCCCTCGATACTATATTGATGCTACAATATATTTATCACCATCACTAACCAGATTATTTGTATGGTTATCACTCCTTTGAAACTAAACTTAAATACAGTTAATTTTACCGATGAACAGTTTTATCAACTATGTCAAAAAAACAGCGATTTAAAATTTGAACGCACATCTACCGGAGAATTAATTATTATGCCACCAGTAGGAGGAGAAAGTGGTAATAGAGAAGCTGATTTGATTACTGATTTAGGTATTTGGAATCGTCAAACAGGACTCGGTTACACCTTTAGTTCTTCCACTATATTTAAATTACCCAATGGTAGCGATCGTTCCCCTGATGCAGCTTGGATTAAAAAAGAACGCTGGGAAGCACTCACCCCCGAACAAAAACGCAAATTTCCCCCCATTGCACCGGATTTTGTCATTGAATTAAGGTCAGCAACAGATGATTTAAAAACTCTGCGTCAGAAAATGCAAGAATATATAGATGCAGGAGTGAAACTGGGATGGTTAATAAATCCTCAACAGCAACAAATAGAAATTTATCGTTTAGGAAAAGATGTGGAATTACGAGATTTGCCTACAGAATTATTAGGAGAAGAGATATTACCAGGATTTAGTTTGAGTTTAGATTGTTATTAAAATCTCAAGTAAAGTGTTATAATTTCCATACCTCAACTAGTGGATACAATCATGATTGACCAACTTCTCATCAAAACTGAAATTGATGATTGTGATGTACCAGATGCCAACCTGCTAGTCACTGAAGATGATACACCTGTGGATAATCTCGCATCTGAAAAACAACAACGCCTTTTAGTCGGTTCTCTTTAC
The DNA here is from genome assembly GCF_009711935.1 of Dolichospermum sp. UHCC 0259. Lineage (GTDB taxonomy): Bacteria > Cyanobacteriota > Cyanobacteriia > Cyanobacteriales > Nostocaceae > Dolichospermum. Next base: position 36,447 of record NZ_VIKX01000082.1, read on the forward strand.
AGTTCTTTACAAAATCAGATTTTTTTAGCAGCAGCTAATGTTGGTGTTTACCATACTTATGGTGAACCTGCGATAGTTCCTGATGTATTTGTTAGTTTTGATGTACAAACTCCGCAAAACTGGTGGGAAAAACAAAATCGTTGTTATCTAGTTTGGAAATTTGGTAAATCACCAGAAGTTGTCATTGAAATTGTATCAAATCAAGAAGGTGCAGAACTAGATAAAAAGTTGCAAATTTATGAAAAAATGCGAGTTTCTTACTATATTGTCTATGACCCACATCAAAATTTAGGAGAAGAGATTCTCAGAATTTATTCTATCAAGGGTAGACGTTATATAGAAACTACAAATAATTGGTTAGAAGATATTGGTTTAGGAGTAACTTTATGGACTGGAGAATTTGAAGGTAGAAATGATTCTTGGTTGCGTTGGTGTGATCAAAATGGTAATATTTTACTAACCGGTGATGAACTCGCAAAAGCCGCAGAAGAACGAGCTAAAAATGCCGAAGCACGCACCAAAAATGCCGAAGCACGCGCTCAATTATTAGCAGAAAAGTTAAAGGCTTTGGGTGTAGATCCTGATAGTATTTAAATCTGACTTAATGATTTTTAGCAAAAGTAGCAAAAGTAGGGTGTGTTAGCGACAGCGTAACGCACCATTCCAGCTTAAATAAGAATTGCAGGTTATTAAATTTGCATTCATAAATACTAATTACAAAAAGTACAGGATTAAAGGATGAACAGGATTGGATTGAGAAAATGTATAAAAATTCTATTTGAGTCATAATATTAATAATATATGTATTGAAAAGGAGAATAGATGATTATGGTAATGACACCAATTAAAGAAGATGTATTAAAAAATTATTCCCTAGAAGATTGGATGCAAAGTTCCCCAGAGGGTACAGAATGGGTAAATGGGGAATTATTGGAGAAAGAAGAAGTGACACTGAAACATAGCCGCATACAGGGTAATTTATACTTTTACTGGAGAAGTTACAAAGATTCTAGTGGTCAAGGTGGAGAAGTGTATACAGAAGCACCCTGTCGCACAAATCAACAAGGCCGTCGTCCTGATGTTGCTTATATTACGCCAGAATTGATACAGCAGTTTGGTGAACCTGCTGTTTTACCCCAAAGTTTTCCCCTCGTAGCAGAAATTATTTCTCCCACAGATTTAGCAGAGGATATGATTGCTAAATCTCAAGAATATTTGCAATCAGGAAGTGAGGAAATTTGGTTAGTTTTTCCTGAAAATCGGTGGATTATTGTAATTACTAAAAATCAACGTCTTGTGTTTATTGCTGGTGAAATAGTGAGGACTCAAACTGTACTAACAGGTTTTAATATTGCAGTAGATGAATTATTGGGTTAAGACAACAGAATTGCATTTAGTTTGAGTTTCACGTCGGAGAGGGGTTGGGGAAAGCTTTATCGAACTCACTCACGTTGAGTTTAGATTGTTATTGAAATACTCAATTTAAGGATGTGATTTTTCAACCCAACGCTGAAATAGTTCTACTATTATTCTCCAGCGTCCCTGATTTTCTACAACGACATCATGACGTTTCAAAACTTCTAAAGCATTCTGTAAATCAGTTTCATCTATTCCCGTCAACTCAATTAATTCATTTATTGTTAATCCTGCGGTGTGTTTTGCCAGATGACTTAAAATTACTTGTTGAGTGTTATTATCATTTTCCCCAGCTTGACCCCAAACACCATTAAAGTAATTACTACCTCTTTGGAAAAACTCCGGTTTCTTGACAATTGCTTCCACATCTTCCACCGTAAAAACAGATTCGCGGAGTTTTCCTTGTTCAAAAACAAAATCATTATAGAGTCGGACCAAATGAAACCCTACCAACTGCACTAAATAAGGTTGTCCGTAGGTTAAATCATAAATTTTATCTAGCGCTTCTGGTGTGTAGTCTAATAAAAAATCTTCAATAGCTGGGTTAGCAAGAATTTGACCAGTTGCACCACGACTTAAAAAACCGACACGAATAGAAGAGCCAAAACAACAGAGAACATTTTTACAGTGTTAGTCACATCTGGAGGTAAACCCGTTGCGGTGATTTTATCTATTGCCATTTTAATTGTAGCAACTGCAATACCTATTGTGGCTGTGAAACTATCCCCAAGTCAAATCAATCCACCTACAAATAATTCCCATTTGATTCGGTGACTCCTAACTCCTACCATCATAAAAAACCTTGGCAAAACCTCGGAAAATATCAAGTCCTGCCAAGGTATTTAGTTATCAGTAATTACTATGAAATCCCAACTTTACAGCGATTTTTGCTCTTATGAGTTGCATCTTAGCCCCCTCATCGCTTGCGGGGAGGGGGTTGGGGGTGGGGTTCTTGGAATTAAACCAGAACAAACTGATTAGGATTAGCCACACTCAAAGCGATCGCTTGAATACCAGTTAAAGTGGCTAAAGTTTGACCACCAAAGATAACCGCAGTATCAGCACCAACTTGAGTCAAAGTTAGATTAGCTGTAGTGATACCTAAACTAGCAGCGCCCTTAATACCAATCACATCCGAACCAACTTGGAAATCTAGAACTGTGTTAGCGGCTTTTGGTAGTTCAGCGTTGACAATCCAGAATTGGTCAGCGCCAATACCACCAGATAACAGGTTGCCACCACCGAGTCCAACGTAGAATTTATCGTTACCACTACCACCTAATGCCCGGTCATTGCTACCTAAATAGAAAGTATCATCACCAGCGCCACCAGACATCCGATTCTCACCTTTACCATCTCTAGCATCAAATTCATCATTGCCATCACTGCCGAAGGCTCTGTCGTTGCGACTAACGTAGATTTTATCGTTACCGCTACCAGTGTCAATGATGTTGTTACGAGCATTGCTATTGAATGCTAAATCAACTTCATCGTTTCCTGCACCACTAAATACAGTGTCTTGAACCCCATCTATATTTTGAAGTGCAATTAAGGTATCTGCGCCAGTAGTTCCAGAAACAAAGTCTTCCTGATTAACTTCAGTTACTGAGGCAAACAAAGTTTTAGCAATGTGGACTTGATCAACGGTATTAGCAAGACCGGGGATTTGAAAACCGTAGGATTCAAAACCTGTACCGATTGAATTTGTTAGTGTTTCAGAGTCAACACCTTGATAGTAAACAGGGACAGGACGGGTGGTATGGGTTCCCCATTCGTATTTATCGGTGGCGCTAGTTCCCCAGAATTGCCCAGAACCAGAGATTGTGTCAATGGTAGTTAATTGTTCAGCACCGAGGTTTCTGACTAATGTAGGGTAGTCGCCATTAAGGGTAAGGTAATGGTCATGGTCAGCAGTAACGATCAGTTGGTTATCCGCCCAACCACCATTTTGGTTAATCCACTCAATGGTAGAGCCAATCGCTTTGTCAAAGTCTAAAATTGTGCCAATCAGGTTGTCAAGGTTGTTGTCGTGGGCTGCCCAGTCAATATCACCAGCTTCAACCATCAACCAGAAACCATCGGGATCTTTACCTAATACAGATAAAGCGGCTTTAGTCAGGTCATCAAGAGTTGGGTTTTCGTCAGTCTCTCTGGCAATGAACTGTGTATCTGTTTCACCAGGATTGAGAGGTCTCAGGGTATCTGGATTTAGACCCTTGGTTGAGTAGACGGTGAACATTCCCAAGCCAGTGGTGCTGTAGTCACCATCGGCAGAACTAACGGGCAAGTTACCATCTTGTCCACGCGCACCATAGAGACCAAGGAGGCGATCGCCTTTTTCGGGATCAAGTTGAGCCGCAGTATTCGCCAATACCTCAGCCGCATTTGCACCACGTTCCAAAAAGGTGTAGTCGTAAATGTTGCTGGTAGGCTTGGTACTTAACTCTGTATAGGTTGATTGAGAAATGTAAGTATTACTTCTAATGGAGTCTGGTTCAACACCTACTGGTAAAGGATTTCCTGGTGTAGAAAGAGGATGACCACCACCAAGGAGTACAGTTGGTTGGAAAATACGGAGTTCTTGCTGCAAGATGTTATCTAGTGAAGGAAATTCACCATCAAACTTGTTGCGATTATTGACATTTGCAGCAGCAGCAGCAGGAGTAGCATGATCAACAGGAACAGATGCCACTATACCAGTTGATTTACCAAGAGATGCCGCTCTAGAAAGCACACTTTCAACAGGATTTTCAAAAATATCAACACCAATAGCGGCGTTATAGGTCTTAATCCCTGAATAAAGGGTGGTAGCTGTGTTAGCAGAGTCAGGATAGCTGTACTTAATATACTCAGCATCAATACCTGCCGTCCAAGGATTTATACCACCTCTAACTGGATCGTAACCCACAAGGTTGCCAACAACACCATTGTTAGCGTTTGCTCCTCCATTAGGGGTAGTTCCAGGGTTAAATGTGGGATTAAATTCAAACCCAGGACGGATAGGTGCTGTACCTGTCACATTAGTGAAGGTATTACCATTGAGGGCTGAGTTTGATACGTTATATATACCGTTACTACCTGCAATTGTAGTTCCGTAGGTAGTTGCTTGTGTATAACCTGTCAAGGTTTGGAAATTAAGCCCTGTTCCCTTGCCAGATGTATAAAAGTCATTGAGGGTTGTACCAGTCTTACCTTCACTGATTTGTTGGTAGATAGCCGCAGCGCGAGCCATTTCCCAGCCTAAACCGTCGCCGATCATGATAATTGTATTCTTAGCCATAAAACTCTTTAATTCCCTTGATGATACTTACTGAATGAATAAATCCTGTTTTTGCAAACTTAGGTAAATCTAATTTGCTGAGTATGAATATTACGCTTTCTCAGAATTTCACGTAAAAGTTAAGCTAGGACTATGATTTAACAATTTATTGATTAAAAAATTGGTTTTAAAATTAATTTTTAGTTATGAAAAGATTATTTTATTAAACTTTAAAATTTACCCTATAAACATACAGCAGCCTACATTTTATTACGTAAACTTTTGTAAAAATCACTTACAACACCGCACCTATAATACCTATTGTGGCTTTGAAACTATCCCCAAGTCAAATCAATCCACCTACAAATAATTCCCATTTTACTCTGTGATTCCTAACTCCTACCATCATAAAAAACCTTGGCAAAACCTCGAAAAATATCAAGTCCTGCCAAGGTATTTAGTTATCAGTAATTACTATGAAATCCCAGCTTGAATTAAACTAGAACAAACTGATTAGGATTAGCTACACTCAAAGCGCTGGCTTGAATACCAGTTAAGGTGGCTAAAGTTTGACCACCAAAGATAACCGCAGTATCAGCACCAACTTGAGTCAAAGTCAGATTAGCGGTAGTGATGCCTAATTTAGCAGCACCAGAAATACCAATTACATCAGTACCAATTTGGAAATCTAGAACTGTGTTAGTAGCTTTGGTTAATTCACCAAAAACAATCCAGAATTGGTCAGTGCCAGCACCACCAGATAGGGTGTGACCACCACCAAGACCAATTTCAAAGGTATCATTACCATCACCACCCAAGGCACGACCATTAGAACCATTACCCAGGAAGAACAGATCATTACCAGCGCCACCGGAGGCACGGAAATTACTGGCTTCATCTCCAAAGAATGTGTCGTTATCAGCACTACCAAAAGCGCGATCGCCATTGGCAAGGAATATTTCATCAGAACCACTACCAGCATCAATAATGTTATTGCTGGCAAGAGCGCCCGCGGCTGGACTATCAATCTTGTCATTACCAGCACCAGTAAAGACGACATCGTTAATACCACCAAAGCCAGGAGTTTGCTTGGCTACAATTGTATCGGCATTAGGTGTACCAGCAAAGAATTGGGTGTCCTGAATAAGATCTGCATCAGGAGCAACTAAGAAGGATAACTGACCACCACGGACGAGGTTTTCGTTAGCAGTTGGAGTTCCATCCCCATTACCATCAATGTTAGTTGCGGTGATGATTGTGCCATTGTTAAGTGTGCCAGCTTGCACATCAAAAATGAATAATTCACCAGGCTTATTCCCAAACAAATTGGAAACATCAAGAATACCAGAAGTTTCCCAGTTACCCAGGTCAGCAGGGTTAGAATCAACCTGACCAGAAGGAATACCTGAGCGATCGACTTGTCCAATCCGGGTTAGGGTAGAAGAAGGGTTAGCGGCTGAAGGATCGAGGCTATAGATGGAAGTTTCTTCCTTAGAAGTTGCACCAAATAGAGTAGAAGAAATAGCGCGATCTTCTTGGATGTAGATTTTGCCATCGTCAGCCCAATCGAGGTTATCAGGGCTACGCAGACCGAAATCTTTCTTATCAGCTTCGTTACCATCGTAGAGGATGTCTAATCTGGCACTGATATCATCTGTATTGATATTATTGAAATTAACATCAATTTTGTAAGTAGTTCCCCAAGTATCAGCACCACCAAAAATAGATTCCCGACCTGTAGAAGCTAGTACCGCTTGTGTACCGTCTTGAGGGTTGGTGGCAACATCTTCAGGACGAGAAAACAAGAATGCTTTGACATCTGCGGCTAATTTATCTTGCTGTGCTTGGGTGGCAAAGCCTTGAGCATCATAACCAAGTTCATTTTGAATGCTTGTATCTGAGTCTGGTCCATCAACAGCAGTATTAGCAAGAGCAGGGTCATAATATTTGATCTCTACAAACTTACCAACGGTAGAGTTGTTTGTACCTTTGAAGTCTCTAGGATCAGCTTCGATCGCATCAGTAGCATTACTGGGGTCATCAGCAACCCAAACATAGAGCTTACCTTGTCCAAGTCCATTCCGGTCTAAGAAACTACCATCATTCTTGGCATTCTTGTCACCAATATAGAGAATCAGAGGTGCAGGTCCGCGATCATCACCAATTAAAAAAGCAACTTTGTCAGTGCGGCCTGTGTTCAACTCAGTGACGTTTTCCCATGCAGCCCGACCAAACCAAGGAAGAGTATATAAGACATTGGTTTTGGTATCTAAAGCAAATTGTGTCCCACCATAGGTTTCTTCACCAGAGAAGAAAATACGATCAGCTAAACCAATACCCGCACCAAACTGGTTGGCTTCAAACAAAGCAGCAGAACAAAAACGTTGAATACCACCAAATTCTAAGTCAGCAGCAGCATCAACAACTTCACCTTTGCGGTTGATAATGGTGTCATAGGCTAGTCCAGAATTAGTAATCTGGAGTGTGCGCTTATCAACATCAAAGAAGCTAACTCTTGCACCGGGAAGTTTTGTGTTGTTTTTAAGAGTGTATTCATAACCAACCGTACTACCTAGCTCGTGGTTAACAAGCAAACGCACAGTGGTGTCGTTGAGTGAGAAAGCACCAATACCATCAAGAATACCGGGAGGAACATAGTCACCAATTTTGTCACCAACGGTAAAAATTGGGTCAACTGTGTAACCATTTAGCCCTTTTACTTGAGACGGTTGAGTTGTATCGAATGGTGTGTTAGCCATAGAATCCTTCAATTTTCTTTGTAATGCTGACTGGAATCAATACTTGGTAAATTTAGGAAAACCTAATATTTACTGAATATGAATATTACTCTTCAGTAAAGTCTCACATATAGGTTAAGAAGGAACTATGATTTAGCTATTTCTTGATTAAAAATTCATTCAAAGGTTAATTTTCGGTTATGGAAAGATTATCTATTTATTAGGTACTATGCCAATATTAAAACTAATACACACCCGATCCTCATCACTCATATTCATTTCCACACCATGTAACAGCCAACTAGGAAATATTAACATTGTTCCTGCCCGCGCTTTATAAGTTATTTTGGGGAAGTTCCAAAGATTAAACTCTATGGAAGGTGGGATAATCATCTGTGAAGCTGGTCGCGGGTCAGAGAAAAATATGCCACCACAATTTTCAGGAGTTTTCAGATAATAAACTCCACTTAAAATTGAATTGGGATGATTATGTACAGAATTTGAAGCAAGTTTACGATTAATAATTGCCCAACAAGTTGTAATTTTGAGGCTAAATTTTTGTAAATCCCATTGCAAAAATGTGGCAACTTCTAAGACATTTTCATTAATGATTTGTGTCAGGTTATTAAAACTATCCATTTCATGCAACCTGTCCGCACTATGCCATCCTAGTATATTTGACCACTTCTCACCCTGACTATCTCGACGTTCTTCCCCATAGATAGCTTCTAAAAGTGGAGAATTTAATTGTTGATAATTTTCTACAGAAAAATGCCACACAGAAGTGGGAAACCAATCATTTCTAGAACCAGCCATAATTTTGATTTATGTTTATAGTAGGGAACAGGGAACAGGGAACAGAATTAAAAGTCTTTTGGTGTATTGTTTTTTAGATAAATCCGGGATCTCATTCAAGTGCATACCGCTTTATATTGACTTGTAATCTCTGTAGTTGAGAAAAAACATGGACAGCTAAAAACAAAAAAAGCTGAAGTCCTGTTAAGCTCAATAGGTAACTTTTCCGAACTGAACTGTTTTATGCACCTACCTTCCTTTCTATGGTTATGGAAAATAGCCGCTTGGTCAATGGGATTATCTTTACTAGCCTATTTATTTTTAGCCATAACTGGTATTTGGATGTTACGGGTCAGAATAAACCCAGAATCCTTCGGTATGCTCTTATCCTGGTATCGTCAGCAAGTGCGATCGCTCCATTATATAATCGGCATAACTATGGTTAGTCTAGTATTATTACTTCTAGCCGTTGGTATCGTTGGTACATTAGGACACTTTGGTTCATTAGGACATTCACCACATTTACTCGCTGGGTTAATAGTCGTCATCTTAGTTTTAGTATCCGCTTTTAGTGCCACTCAAATTAGTACCATAAAACCTTGGGCTAGACCATTACATATTGGTTGTAATCTCTGCTTATTACTAGGATTCGCTTGGGTATCCTTCAGCGGTTGGACAGTAGTGCAAAAATATTTACCTTAATTCTCAGTTTCCACCATGCTTCTGTTATGTCTGGGAAACTGTACAGACCACACACAAATAACTTATCCTGTCAATCTTGAAAATCCTAATTCTGACAATTTTAACCCTTGACAAAATTCTCAGTTTCGATTACACTAATGTTATTCGTGGGAAAGTGTGCGCCCATATATATAAGGTTTTTATTTATCAAACTATTCAAAGCAGTAAAACCAACATTCATAAATGATTCATACTTTCAAAAATTTGGGTACACAAGACATTTTTGATGGTAAAGATTCTAAAGCTGCTCGAAAAACCTGTCCCTCATCCCTTTGGAAGCGTACAATTCGTAAACTAGATCAGTTAGACTCAGTTACAAGCCTAGAAGATTTAAAAATTCCCCCAGGTAATTGTCTAGAAGCATTAAAAGGTGATAGAGAAGGTCAGTATAGGATTCGGATTAATTATCAATATCGAATTTGCTTTTTTTGGCAAGAATTAGGGGCAGATGCTGTAGAAATTGTAGATTATCATTGAGGTATTAATCACATTTATGAAAATCCCAACCCATCGTCCTCCTACCCATCCTGGAGAAATGTTATTAGAAGAGTTTATAATTCATCAGGGTTTAACACCCCAAAAAATAGCTGAATCTATAGGTGTTACAGAACAGCAAATTATAGATTTAATCGCAGGTAAACAGCATATCACACCCAGTTTAGCACTGCGGTTATCCAGGTTTTTTGGCATATCTGTTGATTTCTGGATGAATTTACAAGTTCGCTGGGATCTATATTATGCTCAACAAGCAGAAGCAGAATTTCTGAATACAATTAATCCTTTTGTCGCTTAATTGTCTGAATCAGGATTTTCAGGATTTAAGGATTTACAGGATGTGATTTAAGGATTGTTTTTGAGGAAGTGGTGATTTTTTTGT
>NZ_VIKX01000082.1:46398-57097 GCF_009711935.1 Dolichospermum sp. UHCC 0259
TTGAGGATTTACAGGATGTGATTTAAGGATTGTTTTTGAGGAAGTGGTGATTTTTGGAAGTTGGGATATTTTAAAGATGTTGTTTTATGCTCTTCTTGAGATGATTAGTTTAAGTAGGTAAACATAATAAAAACGATATATGTTTAGTTTTGTAAAATGGCTGAAACTCAATCATAATCTCGCGTTGAGATAACTTTACATACCGTTACATACCTTTAAATTTTCCTGTTTACCTACTTACAGCATTTTCGCAATTACCAATTACTCATCCTGAATGAAAATCCTGAAAATCCTGATTCAGACAAAATCATCTCCAAAATCCCCACAAACAATCATTAAACAACATCCTAAAAAATCCCAACTCCCCACAAACAATCATCCAACAACATCCTGAAAATCCTCAAATCCTGGATATCCTGATTCAGACAAAATCAAATCACCAACTCCCCACAAACAATCATCCAACCACATCCTGAAAAATCCCAACTTCCCACAAACAATCATCCAACAACATCCTGAAAATCCTCAAATCCTGGATATCCTGATTCAGACAAAATCAAATCACCAACTCCCCACCAAAAATCATCCAACCACATCCTGCAAATCCTGAAAATCCTGGATATCCTGATTCAGACAAAATCAAATCATCAACTCCCCACCAAAAATCATCCAACAACATCCTGTAAATCCTCAAATCCTGGATATCCTGATTCAGACATTGACAAAGTTATCAGTTTGGACTATGCTTATGTTATAGGTGGAAAAGTGTGCGCCCATATATATAAGGTTTCCACATCCAGTATTTATCCAAAAAAAATTCCGCCTAACGGCGGGGTAAGGGAAAAGAAAAAAGAGCAGAGGGCAAAAGAGCAAGAGTATAAAGGGCAACTAAGTCCTCGCCGCACCACTACATACAACCCGAAAACCAAACCTGTCGTAGTTGAAGTCGAGGTTGTAGTTGTAGCGAGCAGCAGAACGGCAATTTCCAGGATAGGTGTCCCACGAACCACCGCGCAGCAGTTTGGTGTTGCTTCGACTAATCAAAGCACTACCATTTATAGGCGCATTTATATAATTCTCTTGCCAATCATCTTCGCACCATTCCCACACATTTCCGTGCATATCATACAAACCAAAAGCATTAGGGGGAAAAGTTCCTACATCTGTGGTTTGTTTTCGATATTGCCCTTTGGGTGCGTCAGCGTAGGGATAGTTGCCATCACAGTTTACCAAATCTGGGGTAATACTTTCACCAAAATAAAAAGGTGTGGTAGTTTCCGCCCTACAAGCATACTCCCATTGTGCCTCACTGGGCAACTTATAGTTTTTACCTGTTTTTTGGCTTAACTTTTGACAAAATGCAACTCCATCATCCCAACTCACTTTTTCAACAGGGCGATTATTACCTTTGAAGTCAGCAGGGTTATTTCCCATGATAGCTTTATATTGTGCTTGAGTCAAAGGATATTTACCGATAAAGAAGCTGGGAACATTAACTTGATGTTGGGGACTTTCTGTATCAAATCTTCCCTTTTCATTTTCCGGTGAACCCATGTAAAATGTCCCTGCGGGTATTTCCACCATTTCCAACTTCACCCCATTTCCCAAATCTTCCACAAAGTAATTTGCTGAGTGGTTGCGTTTTTTGATAATGCTTCCTTTCGCGTTCGTTGTGACAACTTCAAAAGTGAAAGTTTTCAGGTTAGTTAAAAACCTCTCTCCCAACCTCTCTCCTACAAGGAGAGAGGCTTTAATATCCCCCTTCCCTACAAGGGAAGGGGGGTGAGGGGGGTTAGGTTTTTTATTTGTTTGAATACCTAAAAACCTAAACCATTCTGTAATAGACTGAGGACGGTTTTGATAATCTAACTCCATTCCCTTGAGAATAGCATCATTTACCTTTTGACTAATTTGAGAATTGTATTTTTGCGGTGGTTCAATCGCCATTTTCATATCTAGCATAATCTTAGCATTCAGATAAGGACTAGGCAGAGGAATGAAAGGAGGTTCATGAACGGCGATAATTACATATAATGTGGCTGCTAAAGCATAAATATCTAAAGCCGGAGTGAAATTACTTCTATTTTCAAATTGTTCTGGTGGTGCAAAAACCGGAGTTTTGGCATTTGTTAAACTCATCAATTCCGCAAAGTTGACTTCTCTAGCTAAACCAAAATCAATTAATATGGCTTGATTGTCAGATTCTCTTAGTAAAATATTCGCAGGTTTAATATCTCGGTGCAGATAATTACGACTATGAATATAACTTAAAGCCTCTCCAATGCCTTTAATAATTCCTAAACCTGCACTTTCACTAAAAATACCATTCGCGTATAAATATTGTTCTAAATTTTTGCCTTTGACATATTCCATCACCATACAAGATAAACCATTTTCTTGAAACAGTTCAGGATACACTTTGACAATGTGAGGATGATCAAAGGTAGCTAATACCATTGCTTCGGTGTTAAACTTGTCCTGTTCTTCTGCTAGAAATTCTCCAAAATCTTCTGTATTACCATATTTATCTCGATAGCGTTGTTTCAAAAAGGAGACGTTGAGGCATTTGATAGCTACTTGTTTTTTGCGTTTATGATCTTGCGCTAAATAGGTAATACCAAATCCTCCCTGTCCTAGAGTATCAATAATTTCGTATTGTCCTTTTTTCAGTAGTTGCCCTGGGGTAAAATAAGCCATAATAAAATTTAAGTTGTCAGAATCAGGATATCCAGGATTTAAGGATTGACAGGATAAAGAAGAAAATAATAATATTGGTAGTTGAAAAGCCTATATATATGGGCGCACACTTTCCCACCTATAACATAAGCATAATACAAGCTTTGTGCCTTGTCAAGTCTTGATTGTCAGAATCAGGATATCCAGGATTTAAGGATTTACAAGATAAAGAAGAAAATAATAATATTGGTAGTTGAAAAGCCTATATATGGGCGCACACTTTCCTACCCATAACATAATCATAATACAAACTTTGAGCCTTGTCAAGTCTTGATTTTCCAAATCAGAAAATTAACAAGATAAATTTTAACCTCTTACCTTTGCGTCTTTGCGCCTTTGCGTGAGACTAAAATTCCTACCCTTAATCAGCAACGCTTTTTTATTAATCAGGTTTTATGTTCAAATTCTATATTCTTCCCTGTCACCTGCTGTTTACTACCTATCCACCAAGCTAGTCCACCCATAAATAATACCCCCATAACCCCCTGTAAAGGATTATTATTTACACCAGTCACCCAGTCAGGAACTTGTCCCGAATATTTGGTTAATTGTCCTACATTAATAATGTAATAACCCCAAACCAACCCACCATGTAAACCAATAGGTAAACCCAAACGTCCCCTTTTCCAACGTTTTCCCCATACCTGCGTTAACCCCAACAATACCAAAGCCGGAAATTGGGGTAAAGTATGAATAATTGCCTCCAAAGGTTTAATAAAATGGGCTACAGCAAATAAAATTGCATCTATCCCCATAGCAATATTTAATTTATAATCTCGTTGTAACTCATCCAATAACCAACCCCGAAATAATAATTCTTCTGCAAAACCCACACCCAAACTAACTAATAAACCTTCTAAAATTATTCTCCCTAAAAACACTTGTGGTTGTTGCCATATTAACCAACCTAGTACACCTTCCAAACCAAATAAAACTAAAACAGTAGTTAGTCCAATAGCCAACCCCTGCAACAAATTCACCCCATTCAGTCTTGTAAATTCTAAACCATAATAGCTGAATATTTTTGGTTGTTGATGAACTTGTTTACCCCAAATATTCAGCAGAAAAATAAACTCTACATATAATATAACCAGAGTCAAAATACTTTCTAAATTAGTATCTTCAACTAGCAAATAAATTGGTAAAGCCAGGGGTAGCCATAACAGTAATAAACACAAGATAAAACAGCCCACCCTGATAGGGGCGGGACTTTGGGCAATTTGGGCTAAATTAATTTTCATTATAGAGTTTAGTCAATCATCATTAGTCCTAATTATATATTTCTGCCAATGACCAATGACCAATGACTAACAACTATTCTTCTGGTTCAATCGTACTACTTAAACCATGATTATTGAGGGTTTCACAATAAAACTCCGCGTGTTCTTGAGCGCAAGTAATAACCAAAGCTAACCCGTTATGGTGGGCTTCCATCATAATACTAACAGCTTGCGGTTGGGTAATGCTATTAACAGTAGTCATTAGCACTTGTACAACGTACTCCATCGGATTATAGTCATCATTATGGAGCAAGACGCGATACTGAGGCGCAAGCTTGCGGGACGTAGAACGCTTCTCAATGGTTTCGACTGACACGGTTCTTTGCTCTTTTATCGTTGATTTACTAGAATATGTTCCTGTTCAGCATTTGCTTAACAGTTATTTACTTCTGCATTGCCGTATTTCTATCTTAAAATACCTTTGGCGCTGCTGGGAAGTTTTTCCTAGAATATCATAGCACAGACACAAGAAATTTACATTAATTATTGGGGCAGAAAAAATTTTCCTTACTTTCTATCTCCTCATCAGCAACAGGAATTATTAAAATTAAGGAAACTGCAATATAGTTACTACTCTAGATAGTTATGGATATCAGCCCCAAATTTCAACCAGGACAAATTGTATCCTTGGATTATAGTCATCAAAATCTTTATGCAGAAGTCATTGAAATCGTCGTTTCTCGTCAATTGTGCTGGGTGCGTCCTTTACTGCTTGTGAACTCTACCTCAGAATTACCACTTGTGATTGATTTACAAGATGTATCGGATTTGTTCTGGCCACTAGATTTGTTTAGACCGGCTTTAGATACGGAAGTTATAGCTTTTTTAGGACAACTTTTTCCTAAAGAACTAAAATTTGAACCTGATTTAGTAGCTAAACAACAATTTAATTTATTTATTCATCAACTGTGGCAAGCACATCAAAAAGGACAAGAAACATAAAGAGACTTGATTGCATAGGTAATACTAGAAACAATAGGATGTTAGTACGCAGTGTTGATACCTTCCAATATGAGTATTATCCCCAGGTAGGAACTAGCTGCACTCTGCCAGCATCCATCTCTGCCATTAGTAATTCTAAAGCTTCATAGTCAACATCAGAGATATGACCAAGCTTTGTTAATTCTGAGTTAATCTCATTTTCGATTTCTGGCGTTAGCTTGCGGATATGCAGGGCTTTTTCTACCAACTGACGAATCACGTATCGAGTTTTCATAATAAATAAACCAAATTGCAGTTACTAGTCATTATCTAAGACAATGTTCGGTATAAAAGGTGATTTATACCTCTCGACGCTGTGATTTAGATCACTACTAAATAATCAAGACCAGTTATTCGCTAACTCTGTTTTTGTCAATGACAAGGGGAAATGTCACGGTGGACGATTACAGAGAATTTTTCCTGAAACTACTTCTATTTCTAGTTTCAGTAAGAGTAACTGCTATAGCAACAGATGATTAATCTGCATTCAGAAGGCATAAGTAGATTGTTTTTTAACTTGCTAAAAAAAAATGTATATATCAGTACACTTTACCATTGACTTATGACAATCTTTAAATAAAGCCAGTCAACTCATAAAGATTGAGTAAAGAGACTTCCAACTTGTAGCCAAGTGAGGAAAAAAAGTTTATGCTCTGATGAAGCGCAAATTTACACTTGTATAAGCTTGCATAATGATGTTGAGATAATTTATAAATCTCTGTGCCTTCGCGTGTGCCTATTTTAGAGTAACTTCGTTAACACGCAGTGTGCCATAAGCATAACATAATTCATCCAGCACCAAATTTGCAAGATGAAAATTTTTTAACTGAGGTGAAAATCTCTAATTAATGCTAATCTTGGGGTGGTTAGCTGTAATTTATGGTAGCTAGAAGATAGCAAAGTGGCTGTTTTAGTTGAACAATTAATAACATCGGATATTTTAAAACCTGCCCGTTACCTGGGTAATGAGCGTTTAGCAGTCCATAAACCTTGGGATACGGCAACAATCCGCTGGGTTTTGACCTATCCAGAAGTGTATGAGGTAGGGGCATCAAATTTAGGGCATATCATCTTATACAACATTTTGAATGCCCAGCCTTGCCAGTTATGCGATCGCGCTTATCTACCAGGAGCGGATTTAGCCGCCAAACTTCGCACCACGCAGACACCCCTGTTTGCAGTGGAATCTAAACGGTGGTTAACGGACTTCGATATTTTAGGCTTTAGTCTCAGTTACGAATTAGGATGCACCAATATTTTAGAAATGTTGGATTTAGCCGGAATCCCCGTCACTAGAGAAGAACGGTTACAGGGAAATTATCCGCTAATTTTTGCCGGTGGACAAACAGCAACATCTAACCCCGAACCCTATACAGATTTCTTCGATTTCATCGTTTTGGGAGATGGTGAAGAACTGCTTCCCGAAATTGGCTTGGTTTTAGAAGAAGGGAAAAAATCCAGCTTGAATCGTCAAGAACTATTATTAGACTTGGCGCAAATTCCTGGTGTCTATGTGCCACAGTTCTATGAAATGGGTAAAGGTGGGGCTGTATATCCCCTGCGTCCAGATGTACCCAAAAGAGTCCTGAGAAGAGTAGCCACTCCCATTCCTGCCTATTCTATTGGCTTAGTTCCTTATGTAGAAACAGTCCACGATCGCCTCACCATTGAAATTCGTCGCGGTTGTACTCGCGGTTGTCGTTTCTGTCAACCAGGAATGCTAACCAGACCTGCGAGGGATGTCGAACCGGAAAAAGTGGTAGAAGCTATAGAAAAGGGAATGCGGGAAACTGGTTACAATGAGTTTTCCCTATTGTCCTTGAGTTGTTCTGATTATTTAGCCCTACCAGCGGTGGGGATGGAAATAAAAAATCGCTTAAAAAATGACAATATTTCTCTCACCTTACCTAGTCAGAGAGTAGATAGGTTTGATGAAAATATTGCTAATATCCTGGGAGGTACGCGCCAAGGTGGGTTAACCTTTGCCCCTGAAGCGGGTACACAAAGAATGCGGGATATTGTCAATAAGGGTTTAACAAATGAAGAATTATTGCGAGGAGTAAAAACGGCTTGGGAACAGGGTTGGGATAAAATCAAGCTGTATTTTATGATTGGTTTACCCGGTGAAACCGATGCTGATGTGATCGGGATTGTGGAAACTGTGCGCTGGTTAAAGCAAGAATGTTGGGAAAAAGGACGCAGATCGTTAAACTTCACTTTGACCATTTCTAACTTTACTCCCAAACCCCATACTCCCTTTCAATGGCATTCAGTTTCTACCACCGAGTTTGTGAGAAAGCAGAACCTCCTGCGGGAAGAATTTCGGGGAATGAAGAACGTGAAAGTAAATTTCACTGATTTTCGCATCTCCGCGATGGAAGACTTTATTGGTAGAGGCGATCGCACTTTGGGGAAAGTGTTACATCGAGCTTGGAAATTGGGTGCAGGCATGGATGCTTGGTTTGATAATGTAGATAAAGCCTTTACAGCTTGGGGAACAGCCATTACCGAAGCCGGTCTAGACTGGAAATACCGTCAAGTGGAAAATGGCGAATGGAATCTGTTTGCTGTCAGCAACAACGAACAAGAAACTTTATCACCTCTGGATACTCCCTTACCTTGGGATCATATTGATACTGGCATTGATAAAAAGTGGCTGCAACAAGACCTACAACGCGCTCTAGAAGCGGCAATTGTCCCTGACTGCTCTTTTGAAGGTTGTTCTCATTGTGGAGTCTGTGGCACTGATTTCGGTCATAATGTGGTGATGGCTGCACCACCCATTCCCAGCTTTGCCGGCGATTTTGTCCCCAACACCACCAAAGCCCAACGATTGCGAGTATGCTTTGGTAAACAAGGGGATATGGCTTTGGTAAGTCATTTAGATTTAATGCGTCTATTTGATCGAGTCATGCGTCGTGCCAGTTTACCAATCACCTTTACAGGGGGTTTTCATCCTGGCCCAAGAATTGCTTTAGCCAGTGCTTTAAGTTTAGGCGCTACCAGTAGTGGAGAAATAGTTGATTTTGAGTTGACTGAACCAATGGATGTGGCAACTTTTCATGCCCAATTGGTTAAACAACTACCTACTAACATTCCTGTGTATAATGTGGTAGAAATAGACATCAAGTCTCCCTCCGCTACCCAAACTTTGGAAGCAGCCGAGTATTTATTAACAATATCTACAGCCCAAAGCGAGGGACAATCGGCACAATGGCAAAACTGGATTGAAACTATTAAAAATCAAGAGGAGATTTTATCGGCACATACAACCAAATCCGGTAAACAGCAATTAATAAATCTGCGCGATCGCATATGGGAGATAGAATTAATTTCAGTCTCTCACCAAGAATCAGATTCAACAGCCGTTGTGCGGTACTTGGGTAGCTGTCGTCCTGATGGGGTGGTCTTGCGTCCTGAGCAAATTTTATCTATGCTGGAAACAGTGGCGAATGTAGAATTTCCTGCGATTTCATCAACCCGTGTCTAGGGGTAGAGTATCATGTTTCCGGTGGTAGCGATCGCTGAACCCTTTGAAATTTCAGTGGAGGACATGGGCGACAGACTCAGTTTAACCAACTATTCTATTTTTATACGAATCACAACTGAAACGAAGCCGTTAGTGCTACCGCTAAAGCATCTGCCGCATCATCAGGTCGAGGAATTTCATCTAAATCCAATTCCCGCATCACAGCCTCTTGCACTTCTGACTTATCTGCTTTACCATAATTCGTTAAAGCTTGCTTAATTTGGGGAGGTGCAAATTCCACATAAGGGAGTTTACGCTGTCCTAAAACTAACATCAGTACACCCCTAGCTTGTGCCACAACAATGGTATTTGCCATACGATAAAAGAATAATTTTTCAATGGCTACTAAATCCGGCTGTAAATCCTCAATAACGGTGTGTAAATCGTCAAATAATGTGCATAGTCGTTGACTCATTTCCATATCGGCACTGGTGCGAATTACGCCAAAATCAACCATCTGTACCGTTGTCTGTTGTTCTTTTGTTTGCCAATCAATTGCCCCAAATCCCACAGTTGCTAGTCCTGGATCTATTCCTAAAATTCGCTTTTTCATAAAATTCTTGATAACTGGGGTGATTGGTGATTGGTATTTCCTTCTTCTGACTCCTAACTGGGCGCAGGCCCTGCGCCCCTACTCGGTGATGATGAAGGATTGAATAAATGTGATGGTTTTCCCTTAGTGTGGAAACCAGGTGATGTAAATTTTTTGTTAAATATTGTTTGTACCAACTTTCCCTATTAGGTATGTTTATCGGTTTTCTGAAACAAGCCATTAATTCGCTACAGCTACAGTCCCAAGGTCGCACTTCCTATCGGTTTAACCAATGGTGCAAATGGTTGTCTCCTGGATTAGCTGTGAAACGCTGGTTACTTATCAGTATTGGGGGTGTTTTCTTAGCCAGTTTGGGGTTGGCTATTTGGGTAAAATTAACCCCGATTTTTTGGATTCTGGAATTGCTGAAAGGTCTTTTTGCGTTCCTGGCTGACATTTTACCCAACTATATCAGCGGTCCGGTACTCCTGGTATCTGGTGTGCTATTGGTGCTGTGGGGACAATCTCGCACTGTTGGTTCAATTACGGAAGTTCTCAGACCTATTGGTGATGAAGAGGAGTTAATAGATGTCCTTTTGGCACATCGTCGCCTATACCGAGGTCCGAAAATTGTGGTTATTGGTGGTGGAACTGGACTTTCAACTTTACTCAGAGGCTTAAAAACTTATAGTGCTAATATTACTGCTATTGTCACCGTAGCAGATGATGGCGGTTCTTCTGGGAGACTGCGCGAAGAATTTGGCGTTTTACCACCGGGTGATATCCGCAATTGTTTGGCGGCGTTAGCAGATGAAGAAAAATTACTGACGGAATTATTTCAATATCGCTTTCGGGCGGGAGATGGTTTAACAGGTCACAGTTTTGGTAATTTGTTTTTAACTGCCATGACTGATATTACTGGAGATTTGGTGCAAGCGATCGCTGCCAGTTCTAAGGTATTGGCGGTGAGAGGACAAGTTTTACCTGCTACCCTTAGCGATGTCCGTCTCTGGGCAGAATTGACAGATGGTCGCCGCATTGAGGGTGAGTCGAATATTCCGGAAGCTGCGGGGAAAATTGTCAAAATTGGTTGTATTCCTGAAAATCCACCGGCAGTTCCCGCCGCAATTAAAGCCATTAAAGAAGCTGATTACATTATTATTGGTCCGGGTAGTCTTTACACTAGCTTAATTCCTAATTTGTTAGTTCAAGAAATTGCTGATGCGATCGCCGCTACCAATGTACCTAGTATATATATCTGCAACATTATGACTCAGCCAGGAGAGACTGATGGATATAGTGTTGCTGAACATATTCAAGCAATAGATGACGCTTGTGGCAATAGAAGGTTATTCGATGCCGTATTAGTTCATAAAAAAATGCCCTCAGCCCAAGCACTGATCCGTTATGCCCAACAAAACTCCCATCCAGTTTTTTTAGACCGAGAATCTGTTACCAAATTAGGACGGCGCATAGTTCCTGCAAATATTCTCTTTGAAGATGAAAATGGTGCTGTTCGCCATGACCCGCAGAGATTAGCTAAAGTTTTATTAAAATGGTATAGTGGAGCGCATCAAATGAAGTAAGGACTGGGGACTGGGGACTGGGGACTGGGGACTGGGGACTGGGGACTGGGGACTG
>NZ_VIKX01000082.1:57102-86639 GCF_009711935.1 Dolichospermum sp. UHCC 0259
TCCTGATGATACAGATTCACCAGGGGCAACGGTAATTAGTACAGGACTGGGGACTGGGGACTGGGGACTGGGTTGAATTTTACCAATGAGAACTGACAACTGACAACTGACTAATGACAACTGACCAATGACAACTGACTAATGACTAAAATTTTCCTTCCTGATATGGAAGCAACGCAGCAATTAGGTATTACTTTGGGCAAAACTTTAACTGCTAACAGTGTGATTTTACTAGAAGGCGATTTAGGTGCTGGTAAAACCACATTGGTTCAAGGTATTGGTAAAGGTTTGAGGATAATGGATTCTATTGTTAGTCCTACCTTTACTCTGATTAATGAGTACACAGAAGGACGCATTCCTCTTTATCACTTGGATTTATACCGTCTAGAACCTCAAGAAGTTACAGGATTGAACCTCGAAAGTTACTGGGAAGGCATAGAAGTAACACCGGGAATTGTCGCCATTGAGTGGGCGGAACGAATGCCATATCTACCAGATAGTTATTTAAAGGTATGTTTAAAATATGGTGAAAATGGCAGCCGTCAAGCCGAAATTATTACTGTAAATTGTGAACTATCAACAACTGACAACGGACAACGGACAACTGACAACTAACTATGAAAAAGTTAAAGCTTGTCCGCGAACTTGTGTATTTAGCCGACCATGATCATAAACAATTTCACCGCCAACAATTGTTGTTACAGGCCAACCTGTTAAATTCCAACCTTCAAAAGAACTCCAACCACACTTACTAACAACTTCTTCCCGTTTAACTTCACGGTAATTTTTTAAATCTACCAAAACTAAATCCGCATCATAACCAGGGGTAATTTCTCCTTTATTGGCAATACCATAAGCTACCGCTACCGCTTTAGACATCCATTGCACAACTTGAGCAACAGTACATTTTCCATCCATAGCAGCGGTTAACATTAAAGGTAAAGAAGTCTCTACACCGGGCATTCCTGAAGGAGTATTGGGGTAGGTTTGGGCTTTTTCCTCAAGAGTGTGGGGGGCGTGGTCAGTGGCAATGAAGTCAATGATACCATCACGTAAAGCTTGCCAGAGAACTTCATTATCATGAGGCGATCGCAAAGGTGGATTCATTTGCGCTAAACTACCAATAGTTGCATAAGCATTCGTATTCAACAGTAAATGCTGTGGTGTCACCTCCGCCGTCACCCAACTAGGTTTATCCTCACGCAGTAACTCCGCTTCCTCCGCTGTGGACATATGCAGAATATGTAACCGACGTTGATATTTTTTGGAAAGCTTTAACGCCAATTGAGTTGCCAACAAAGCCGCTAGATTATCTTGAATTTGGGAATGAATAGCCAAATCTGTAATCCCCGCAAACTCCAGTTTGCGTTCTTTAATTCTGGCTTGGTCTTCCGCATGAACAGCAATTAAACGGCTTCCTTGGGCAAAAATTGCCTCTAGAGTCTCTTCCTGACTCACCAACAAATCTCCGTGCATTGAACCCATAAAAATCTTAATTCCCGGAGTTGGCTGGGCAGAAAGTAAATCTGGTAAATTATCCGCCGTAGCCCCAATAAAAAAGCCATAATTAACCAAGCACTTCTGGGCTGCCCGTTGTAACTTGTCATCTAAAGCCGATTGGTTAATGGTTAAAGGTCTTGTATTCGGCATTTCTAGAAAGGAAGTCACTCCCCCCTTAGCGCAGGCACAACTGGCAGTAAACAAGTCTTCCTTGTGTTCTAGTCCCGGTTCACGGAAATGCACCTGGGGGTCAATCACACCGGGCAACAAAGTTAATCCTTGTGCGTCAATCACATGAGTGGGTGTGGCATTAGTAATTTCTTGCCCTACCTGAACTATTTGCCTTCCTTGAGTCAGCACATCCCCAATCATTGACTCACTATTGGGTAAAATAATTTCAGCGTGGCGAATTAGTAAACTTTGTGGAGTTGACATGAATTTAAGATTTTTCAGTATAAAGGAACTACAACAGATTTTAGGTAAATGAGGGAAAATTTTTCAGGACTGTTACCTATTCTTTATTGCCTACTGTATTTATAAATGATGGATAACAGTCCATTTTAGTTTTGTGTTAAAAAGCTTTGTTGTCAAGTAAGCTAAAAACCTGAACGTTTGTAGCTGAATAAAAGAAAAACATGAGATTTTTTACTTTATTTACCTACCATCTGCTCCATATCGTTAAGATTAATAATATCAAGTCTCTCCGTCTGAGTTCAATACTAGTCTCATAACATACTTCAACAATTTCATGCAAAATCAAGTGTCTGATAAAAACTCCAGCCAAGAACCCGATAACTCCTGGATAGTAGAGCTAGGTAAAACGATGATACTGAGTATCTTTCTAGCTCTAGGAATTCGTACCTTTGTTGCTGAAGCCCGTTGGATTCCCACTGGCTCTATGGAACCAACTTTACATGGTGTTAAAGACCAATGGAAAGCAGATAAAATTATTGTTGATAAAGTAAAGTATAGATTTGCTAAACCCGAACGGGGAGATATAGTTGTATTTTTACCACCGCAAGAAATACAAAATAATCCAGAACGGGAAGCATTTATCAAAAGAGTAATTGGTTTGCCCGGTGAAAAAGTAGAATTGAGAGAAGGCAAAGTATATATCAACAGCAAGCCTTTACAGGAAGATGTTTACCTATCTTCTACTGTACGAACATTAGTTGAAGCTTGTAATAGCACGGGACTTCAGCCTCCTTTCTTAGCTCAACCAGAAATTATCCCCCAAAATTCCTACCTCATGCTCGGTGATAATCGTCCTAACAGTTATGATGGGCGTTGTTGGGGTGTTGTTCCCCGTAGTAACATTATTGGTCGGGCTGTGGTTCGTTTTTGGCCTCTTGATAGAATCGGTACACTTGATAAGTCTCCGGCTTATACATCTCCACAACCATGAAACAATGTCATAGAGAAGGAGTCAGGAGTCAGGAGTTCAGGAGTTTAGGAGTTCAGGAGTTTAGGAGTTCAGGAGTCAGGAGTGCAAACCCCTTATTTAGCAAAGATTTTGCTATATCCAATTAAGTCATTGGATGGGATAGAAGTAGAAAAAGCAACTATTCTCGACAGTGGCGCACTTCAATATGACCGGGAATTTGCTTTTGTTGACGCACAAAATAGGTTTGTGAATGGGAAGCGTTATCCGCAAATCCTGATGTTGCGATCGCAGTTTTTTCTAGAACAAAGGCTGATAAAGATGAAGTTTCCTGGTGAAAAGTCCGCACAAGCTTTTCATTTAGATGAAGAACGTCCGGCGTTAACCGCAGTTGTCAGCGATTTTTTGGGTTTTCCTGTGCAATTACAACAAAATACAACAATGGGTTTTCCTGATGATACAGATTCACCAGGGGCAACGGTAATTAGTACAGCTAGTTTAACAGAAGTTGCTTCCTGGTTTCCTGGTATCAATGTTGATGAAATGCGGCGGCGAATGCGTGCCAATATTGAAATTGATGGTGTTCCAGCATTTTGGGAAGATGGCTTATTTGCTGCTAGTGGCGAAACAGTAACCTTTAAGGTGGGAAATGTTCAGTTTTTGGCAATTAACCCTTGTCAACGTTGTGTAGTCCCCACGCGGGATTCTTATACAGGGGAAGCTTACCCAAACTTTCAGAAAATCTTTGGGCAAAACCGTCAAGCAACTATGCCCAAATGGGTAAATACAGCGCAATTTAATCATTTTTATAGATTAAGTGTAAATACCAGAGTTTCCGTTACGGAAGCAGGGAAAATGATTACTCTGGGCAGTAGTATCGAAATATGCCAATAAGCGACAGCGATTAATACAACTCAAGTTGCATTGGTTGTTAATGCTAACCTTAATGGTGCGGTTTCTATACTGATAAAATTATAAGTAATATCAAGTACATCAGTGTCAAGATTAATCTGTACTTTAATCTCTATTTAACAATACCTTAGCCAAAATCATAAAACCTTATTGGTATATTTATTGAAATAAAACGCCAACGTAAGATTACATTGAGTTCAAACTAGAGTATTTACTGACTTTGGTTTTGGCTACCTTCAATTTTTAATGGGTGCATTATGTCCTACTATCAATCAGAAGTTGAGATTAGAGAACTAAGTAATTTAACTAATAACAGTAAATTCTTAACGCCTTTTCAACGAAAATTGCTGCAAAAAAGTCTACAAGAGGATCACCCGGAGTCTTACCACCAAAGAATTGAAATCATGCTGTTGGCGGATGATGGAAAAACTCAAACAGAAATTTGTCAAATGCTGGGATGTTGTGCAGCTACGGTCAGACATTGGATGCACATAGCACGGATGGGGATGGCGCATCAATGGCAAGATTGTCCAATTGGTCGCCCTAAGGTGGTGAATGAGCAGTATTTAGAGCGGTTACAAGAACTTTTACATAGTAGTCCTAGAGATCATGGCTATTCATTCCGACGGTGGACAGCTAACTGGTTGCAGAAACATTTAGCGAAGGAATTTGGGATTTCGCTGAGCGATCGCCATATTAAACGTTTACTCAAACAGCTAGGGTTATCCACGCGCCAAAAACCTAACAATAATCAAGATAACAATATTAAATCTGATCACGAAGCCAGAATTTCGATTAATGATCTTAAAAACGTCAAAAAATCGGATAATTCCGAATTTATATCCATCAATTTTACAAAACTAAGTCAAGATAAAGATTCAGATATATATGGCGCACAATCTATCCGCTCAGTTGGTATCTCTACAACAAATCAATCATGCGTTGGGACATTCTCTTTGCGAAGCGGAATTTCAGTCATATCTGCCGCAATTTAAAGAAAAAACCCCCAAAGTTGGTAAATTTTGGCAAGAAAATGATGTTGAATCTGGTATCTACATCGTTATTGCTGGTAAAGCGAGATTACTAGATGAAGCGGGTGAATTAATCGCTACTCTCGAAGTAGGATCATCATTTGGTGAGTTTACGTTATTTCCAGAGTCTGAATTTCAAACCTATGGTGCTAGGGCAAGTGTGAATCTACGGCTTTGCTTTGTGCCAAATTCAGTTTTATCGCCATTAATGGCTAAATATCCCCAAATTAAGACACATCTATGGCATCAAGCCCAAAAGCTAAATAGTCTATTAATAGGCTCAGATTTAAACTCAGAAATAGGAGAAAACACCAACCCCAAACCGGAATTTTTAGCACCTTTAACAGTAGAAACACAATCAGAACTAAAGATTAGTAAAGCCTATTTTCCCAGTCCTACTCAACGAGTTAGACATTTATGGCAACACATTGTCCGTCGCTATCCATTTTTTGCTCAACAGAGTGCTTCTGACTGTGGTGCAGCTTGTTTGGTAATGGTTTCTCGGTATTGGGGGAAACGCTTTAGTGTGAATCGTTTACGGGATATTGCCAATGTAGATCGCAATGGTGCATCTTTGCGTGGTTTATTGACAGCAGCCGAAAGCCTGGGTTTTGCTACTAGACCAGTGAAAGCCAGTCTTAATCAATTAGCTAAACAGAAATTGCCGGCGATCGCTCATTGGGAAGGTAAACATTATATTGTTGTCTATGAAATAACCTCCAAACACGTCATAGTCGCTGATCCTGCGATCGGTCAACGCACCCTCAGTCACCTAGAATTTAAAGCCGATTGGACTGGTTATACATTACTGTTGCAACCAACAGCCATGCTCAAAGATACCAAAGAAACTTCCACACCTTTTTGGCAATTCTTTGAATTAATGAAGCCACACTCTTTGATACTTCTAGAAGTTTTTATCGCTTCTATATTTATCCAGATATTTGGACTGATTACTCCCCTATTTACCCAACTAATTTTAGACCGTGTAGTAGTACAACGTTCCGAACTCACTTTAACAGCAGTGGGCATAGGGTTATTATTATTTAGCTTCTTTCGTGTAGCCATGATGGGCTTGCGGCAATATTTGCTAGATCACATGGCCAATCGGGTAGATTTAGCATTAATTGTTGGCTTTATTCGCCATACTTTTAGGCTACCATTAAGCTTTTTTGAATCTCGTTATGTAGGAGATATTATATCTCGTGTTCAAGAAAATCGTAAAATTCAACGCTTTCTTTCTGGTGAAGCATCATCAATTCTTCTAGATTTATTTACAGTTTTCATCTATGTGGGATTAATGCTTTGGTATAGCTGGAAAATGGCATTACTTTCTTTAGTAATAGTTCCACCTTTTGCCTTTTTAGCACTAATAGCTACGCCTTTTTTACAAAGGATTTCCAGAGAAATATTTAATGCTGTTGCCAAAGAAAGTAGTTACCTAATTGAAGCCTTAACTGGTTTACGAACCGTGAAAGCTACAGCAGTAGAACAAACAGTGAGGTGGCATTGGGAAGAGTTATTAAATAAAGAAGTTAAAACTAACTTCTCTGGACAAATTATCAGCAATCGGCTGCAAATTTTTAGTAATCTTATCGAATCGTTAGCGACTACTGGCTTATTATGGTACGGCGCATACTTGGTAATTCAAAATGAATTAACTATTGGTCAATTAGTAGCATTTAATATGTTGCTAGGTAATATCATTACACCCTTTCAACGTTTGATTGTTCTATGGAATCAATTGCAAGAAGTTGTGATTGCCGTAGAACGCATTAATGATATTTTAGATACAGAGCCAGAAGAAGATTTACAAAATCAACCACGACAAAATTTGCCCCAACTCAAGGGAAATATCCGTTTTGATAACGTGACTTTTCGATATCATCCAGAAAGCGATATTAATATCATCGAGAATCTGAATTTTCAAATCAAACCAGGGCAAATGGTAGCATTAGTAGGACGTAGTGGTTCAGGGAAAACTACCATTTCTAAGTTAGTCCTGGGCTTATATCCTCCCACCGATGGCAAAGTTTTAATTGATGGACAAGATATTACGAGTATTTCCTTGCGTTCCTTGCGTCAGAACGTAGGAGTAGTTGACCAAGATACATTTTTATTTGGTGGCACAATTCGGGAAAATATTAGTTTAGGACATCCCGGTGTACCTTTAATAGAAGTCATTGAAGCAGCGCAATTAGCAGGTGCTGATGAGTTTATTAAAAAATTGCCAATGGGATATGAAACTCAAATAGGTGAAGGTGGAGGCTTATTATCTGGTGGACAACGACAAAGAATAGCGATCGCTAGAGCATTATTAGGTAATCCTCGATTGTTGATTTTAGATGAAGCTACTTCCCATCTAGATACTGAATCAGAAAGGATTATTCAGCAGAATTTAAATACAATTCTCCAAGGAAAAACCACCTTAGTAATTGCCCATCGTCTTTCTACCGTCAGAAATGCAGATATGATTTTAGTATTAGATAGAGGTGTGTTAGTTGAGTCTGGAACTCATGAAGAATTAATGTCAAAACGAGGGCATTATTTCTATCTCAATCAACAGCAATTGCAAAAGATAGAATAAAAAAATATCTGCATAATTACTGAATTATCAAAAACTAAAATTCAAAAATGACCAATTTTCAATAAGGTAGAAAGATGACAAATTTACTTAATGGACGGGTTCAAAATCACCTCACAAAAGACATATCTGAATACAATGAATTGGCAATTGAAGTACCAGTAGAAATAGTAATTAGAGATGATTGGTCTGATATAACAAAAGAATCTCTTGATAGTTTACCTCAGGTTTGGACAAGAGGATTATTATACTTTTTGGTGATATTTGTATCTATAGTTTTACCTTGGGCAATTTTATCTAGAGTAGATGAAACTGGTACTGGCAGAGGCAGAATTGAGCCTAAAGATAAAACAATTAGACTTGATGCTGCTGTCTCAGGTACTGTCTCTGAAATTCGAGTTAAAGAGGGTGATTCAGTTAAAGCTGGACAAACTTTATTGTTGTTAGAATCAGAATTAGTAAAATCCGAACTAAATCAGGTACAGGATAAGTTAGAAGGACAACTAAACCGACTATCTCAACTCAAGTTATCTAAAAATCAATTAGTTGTATCTTTAGCAACTCAACAGCAACAAAACCAATCTCAACAATTAGAAAAACAAGCTCAAGTAGATCAAGCCCAACAGAACATTACTACATTAAATAATTCATACCAATTACAACAAGAAGAAAGATTATCTCAAGTTAATCAAGCCCGACAAACTCTTGAACATAGTCAAACCACTAGTAAATTAGTAGGAAGTAGTTTAGCAAGTACGCAACGCGAATTACAACGATACACCAAATTAAATAAAGAAGGAGTTGTTCCCGAAATCAATGTTGTAGAAAAGCAAAATATAGCTAAAGATAAGCAACAATTATATGAACAAAGTAGATCAGATATTAAACAGGCTAATTTACGTTTAACAGAACAAATAAGTAGTTATCAAAGAAATATTCGCCAAGCTAAGGCAGATATTGAACAGGCTAAATTACGACTCAAGGAACAGGAAAGAGGATATCAAAGTTTAGTCCGTTCTGGTCAATTAGCTATATTAAGAATTCAAGAACAGCAGAAAACTTTAGATACAGAAATTACTTCTTTACAAGCAGAAATTGCTCAAACTAAAAGCCAAATTCAAGCATTAAAATTTCAATTAGGGCAACGAGAAGTAAAAGCTACAGCCAGTGGTACACTGTTTCAATTACCGATTCAAAAAGCTGGTTCAGTTGTGCAGGTAGGGACAATGGTGGCAGAGATTGCACCTCTAGATTCACCTTTAATAATTCGAGCGCAAATGGCAACTACTGAAAGTGGCTTTTTGCGATTAGGATTACCTGTAAAAATTAAATTTGATGCTTATCCTTTTCAAGATTATGGCATAGTTACAGGGGAGTTAATTAAAATTTCACCAACTACCATAGAAATAGATACACCGAATGGCAAAGTTGCAGCTTACAATTTAGAAATTTCTCTCAAACAGAATTGTATTCCCTCTGCAAATAAATGTATTTCTTTACATCCAGGGGATACAGCAACGGCGGAGGTAATTGTGCGTCAACGTCGCATTATTGATTTCTTAATTGATCCATTTAAGAAGTTGCAAAAAGGAGGAGTGAAGTTGTAGAAATCCTCAACCCAGATCCCCGACTTCTAAAATTATTTGATAATGTTTTATACAAAATAAAAAAAGTCAGGGATCTTAATTTTTAATGTCTGTTTTGTATTTTCTTTAACTAATTCAAGGATTAAATCATGTCACAACCTATTACTATTACCAAAGAAGATATTCTTCAGCAAGTTCAGTATTCTTGTAAAATTCCAGAAGTAGTTGAGCAAATTGTTTCTCGTAAGGTGATTATAGCTGCTGCGGAAGAAGCTGGAATACAAGTAGAAACGGAAGAATTGCAAACAGTAGCAGATCAAATCCGATTAGTTCACCAACTTAATAGTGCTGATGATACCTGGAAGTGGTTGGAAAAACATCATTTATCTTTAGATGATTTTGAAGAAATTGTCTACACCAATCTTATTTCTAATAAGTTACTTAGTCATCTATTTGCTGATCAAGTTGAACCCTATTTCTTTGAAAATCAACTCAATTATATGGGTGTGGTGATGTATGAGGTTATTTTCAGTGATGAAGACTTGGCTCTAGAACTTTTCTATTCTATTAAAGAAGGTGAAATGAGTTTCTATGATGTGGCTCACAACTATATTGAAGATAAGGAATTACGACGCAAAGGGGGATATTTGGGGATATTACGTCGCCGGGATTTAAAGCCAGAAATTTCTGCCGCTGTCTTTGCTGTAAAACCACCACAGATGCTTAAACCAATAGTAACTTCTAAAGGAGTAAACTTGATTTTAGTTGAAGAGATTATTCAACCGCAACTTGATGATAAATTGCGGTATAAAATTATTTCTGATTTATTTACAGAATGGATTGTTAAGGAAGTAAAAGCAGTAGAATTAGTAATTAATCTGGAATCGGATATACCATTAGCTTAATAGTAATTTGACTGGAATATCTGGAACTATTATCCTATTTTTTTCCAGGTGTTTCATCATTGGAATTTGTTTCTCTATGCTCAATATGTTGGCTTTGTTGTTGGCGATCTAGATATGAATCTTTATCATTCTTACCTACAACATATCCAAATGCTGCGCTGCCAATAGCTAATAATAAAATAAAAAAAACCATTGCTTCGTAACCATTAGGTTGATAAACAGGAGGCTGACTCATGAGTTGATATCCTGCTAAATAAAAATGTACTCCACGTTGAGTAAGGAAGTGGGCATTAAGCCCATATCCCTATCTAATATTAACTTAGAAAGTGCTTAACAAACTATAGAACTATAGCTTACTGCCGATCATTACGACCCATAACGTAGCCAAGAGCAGCAGATGATACACCAAGAGCAAGAATTGCGAAAAATAAAACACCACCACGAGTTAATTCTAGTTGCTCATCAGATAGCTCATTGAGAAAGCTATCTTGTGCCTGAATGTCGTTAATACGAATACTTGCCACGGTTAAATCTCCTCTTATTGAATTAGGTGGGATAAGATAAAATTTTCAGTTTAATAAACTTACCTTTATAACAAAGTACAGATAAGTCTAAATAGACTGAATGAAAGTTTTACACAAAATCAAGTTAAAGCAATTAATTGAATAGAATCAGAAATGCTTAACTGTTAAATTTATCTGGGTATTTCAGATAAATCAGAAATTAAAAGTAACGACCTTTGATGTAGGAAGCTGCGAAGGTAACAGCAACAACGGTAAGACCAACGCTTACACAAACTCCACTGCTTGTTGTTAAAATTGTATAACCAGCACTACCTTGTGCGCCTAATTCATCTTCAGTCAAGGAAGTTAAATAGCTTTCTTGATCAGAAAATAAGTCATAACCAACTGGACGTAAATCAGAAATTTTGATGGTAGCCATTGAAGATTTTCCTTGTAATTTTCAAGTGAATTTGCTGTAGTAAAGAATTTGGGTATTGACTTAATTTCTTTACGACATAATTGTAATTTACTGGTATGTAAAAATCAATATAAATTGCTCATTTACTTCGACGTAAATAAAATATTAATGTCACCATTTTTGTTAATAAAAATATGGATGACTGAATAAGTATAGAAACTGAATTGAGTGTCAGAGTCATTTAAAAATCAAAGTTTGGTTGATATTTATGATGAAAGTTCAATAGTTTGAGGTTATCTAACAAGAGATAGTAACAACAGTTAAGATATAGACTTTTGCAAGATTATAAAAACCCAGAGGTGTAAGGGTTTAGCACTGCTAAACCCCTAACTATGGAATCAAATGATTAAGCTGTTTTTTAGTATATAAATTATGAAAAAATTAAATTACGTCTTGTAGCGTACGTTGGGATGAAATCTGTAACGCACCGCAAATAAAACATTAATGTCCCAAAAACTTATAAAAGATTGAAACTGAATTAGTTTCATATATAAATCATAAAACTTAATTGCTCAATTGAGTTTGAGTAATTATTTTTTCTTTGATAAAATTTTGGAACATCAATTCTAAAATTTGTTCTCTAACTTCAGTTAAATTAGGTGGAAACCACTTTTCTACCTTGAGGATGTGATAACCTAGTTTAGTTTGAATTGGCCCGACTAAATCACCTTCCTGCATATCAATAATAGCTTGGTTAATTTCTGGTAATAATTCTGTTAAAAAGCGGATGCCTACAAAAGCACCATTTTCTCTAGACTGCTTCCCAGTTGAGTATTCTAAAGCTAATGCACAAAAAGAAGCTTTTTCGTCCTTTAATAATTTGATAAAGTGTGTTGCCTCTGTCAAATTATGAACAAGAATTTGAGACAAAGCCACACGCTTATAACTGTCTTTGTTGCTGATGTAATGCTCGTCCAATGCTGCACTAAAAAGATGTTCTTTTAACTTTTGAGATAGCAGTAATGTGTGAATGGATTGTGACCAATCTTCTACACTAATCCTTTGCTGTGCTAACCATGCTAGGGTTTCAGATGTTCCCAATAGCTTATTTTTTTGACGAAATACATTACCAGCTTCTTGCAATTCTTCCTCAGTTACTTTAATCTCTAACTGTTCACACAACTTTAAAGTCAGAGCATCTCTTTCAGCAAAAGCAGCTATTTCAGCTATTTTATAAGAATGACGGAGATAAGCCAAGATATCTTCATCACTTGCTGGTGTGATTTTGGGAAGTGTAAGTTGTGCTAAAAAGTCTTGCATAATTTTATTTTGTAATTTGTTTTAAAATAAGTGGTTTGTATTTTGCAGAACGCCTGTTAGAAATGCTGACTATACTTGCCAAGTATCTATGAGCGATAAATCAAGTGATCGGGTGAAATATCTGTCGGAGAAAGTTGATGACGATGTAAATCGCCGTATAAATTCAGGTAATTAATTTCTGCACTTGTGAGTTTGCCTTGCTTGATACTAGCGATCGCAGCATCAATTTCTTCACGACGTTGCCATCCAGTTAAACAGACATCCACACAGTTCTGGCTTAAAGAGTAGCGATATAAATCGGGTACAGAAGGCCGCCAACAACCCTCTGGTAAACCTTGGGGAACATCCCAAAGAGGTCCTGTATGAGAACCTGTAGATTTAAAAGTAACGATACCCGGACGATGAGGGTCTTGTTGATCTAATTGATTAAATATTTGGGATTGAGCAGAACGATGTGCCACATTATGTCTAACCATGACTACATCTAATAAGGGACTATTAGACCATTGTTGAGCAAGATTGATATCATGAAAAGATGCACCAATATAGCGAACAGCCCCCATTTTTTTGAGACGTTCGGAAACACCAACCATTCTTTCTATACTACGTTGATAAACAGAATTAGCACCTCTTAAATCAGGAGAAAGCTGTAAACAGTCATGTAAATTTGAACCATCATTAGCACCAATCCAACCCCAGAAAAATACATCAATATAGTCTATTCCCAGTTCTACAAATTGATCTAGAAGGGCAGCCATTGCCATTTCTGGACTTTTGATATAAGTTACTGTCGCCAGTATCACTTTTTCTCGCACCGACGAACCACGCCCACATAACTGCCGTAGCGCCCCAGACATAGAACTATAGATGTAGTGGTGCAAATCGCTGGAGTAAAAAAAGTAGTTAATTCCTTGCTCAAAAGCATAAAGAGTATCATCACTAGAAATGCTACCACCACCACCTAAACCTAAACAGCTAACTGTTAAGTTAGTTCGTCCTAATTTTCGATAAAAAGGTAGATCTGATTCTGGAAATTCAGCATTTAGACAATCAACTTTATCGGATGCTGTAAAAGACTGTGGAGCAAGATCAGTTATTAGCATTGATTTAATAATTGGTAAATGTCTTCAGAATTAGCATTCAAATAAGTACGTTGTACATCAATACCTAAAATAGAAAAAGACTCTAAGATCAATTCCATCCTTTCTGCTGGTGAATTATCCCCTTGATACCAAGCTTTCAATAACCCATTAGCCACAATTTGACAACGATTCATGCCAAAACTTTCCTTTTGAGCAAACTTTTGATTGGGCTCTTCCGCTAATCCTAATCCTGGTGCAAGTTGTAAACTAAATAGAGGAACTTCTGGTTGAAAAGACAATTTATTTTCTGCATAGACAACCTGTAATACTTCCTTCACTAGGTCATAATCATTTTTATCAAAATACAAAACTCCTGAATCATGTCTTCCATAGTCTTTAGGATTATATAAAACCTTGAAACTAAAAGGAATTGCTAACTCATTCAGTTTTTTTGTCAGATTCCTCATTACTGAGTTAGTAGCTTCAGGAATTAAATTGAAATAAATTCTTACAGTTATCTGTTGACTGCTAATTTCATGATTTAAACCTTGATTACCAACTGCCATATAAAAACCATTTTGTAGGAGATTTTTAGGTAATCTAATTGCTACAACCTCACCCACAACAGCATTTTTTTGATCACATTGAAGATGTTTCTCGCGCTGAATGTGTATCTTTAATCCACCTTTAGTTACTACTAAACTGCCATCAATTTCTTCTTTAATTACAGACCAACCATGATCAAAATATCCTTCTCCACAATTACTTTCATGTAATTGTTCGTAAAATCCTACATCTATTCCTAAAATAGTATTGTTTTCCAAATCTAGAGGTAATCCATTTCCTTCTCCATCTAATGCCAATGCACTTTGCATTGAACCGTTGTAATAAATACCATATAAAAAACTTCGCAGTTGCAAACTCAAATATTTCTGCTGCATTTCTGCTGGCATTTGCTGGAAACGTTCAACTACTTCAATCGGTAATTCTAAAGGTTTATAATCTGGATGAGAAATTGAGAAATTAGATGAGATTTCAATTTTATGAACTATATCTTGCAGCACATCTAATAACTGCCAATTTAAACTATCTATTGATTGATTTTGAGGAGAATCTAATAATTGCATAATTATTTAATGGTGATAAAAAGATTTAAACAACAGTAGAATTAAAGCTAGTTACTTCAACAGCATCAGTACCAAAAATAGTTGGCATTGACTGTTCAGGACGACATAATAATGTTTTAGCAACTTGAAGCATAGCTATTCCTGTATTACCAAAAGATTTTTGATATTGAATCATTGCCTGAATTTGTTGAATTAACGCAAAACCTGCAAATTGTACTGACTTTTGAAGGAAATCAGGGCGGTGTTTTAAAATTTCTGGAAAGGTGTTTAAATAGGCTAGAGTTAATGCACCAATTGAAGGCTGGAGTAGTTCTAAAGGTGTCATCGCTAAACGTAAAGATTCTTCAATACTTAAGGAATTACTAATAACTAAACTATTTAGCCATATTTGTACATAACTACCAATTATTGTCCCTAAATCAAAAGCTGGATCTCCCCAACCGGAACGTTCCCAGTCAATAAGTCTGACAATATTATGATTAGTATTTTGCCAATCTTTGTGGATTAGAATATTGTTTAACTTTAAATCATTGTGGATCAGACAAGAAGGGGTTATAGATTTACCTAATTCAGCTATAGCTTGCCCCAAGCTATCATAACGTTGGTATAGACTAAAAAATTTTAATCCATCATCAGGAACTGTACCAAAAATTTCTGGTTCAACCCGTTCTAGTCCCTGAATCATCCTTGATATTGGATCAAGCATTAAATTACCTGTCCCCTGAGAAAAGAAATCCTCATATTCCTGATGATTGAAAGTATCATGATGAATAGTACCTAGAATAGTGCCAAGTTGCGTAGCAATTTCCACAGAAAAGGTTTTTTCCTGTATATAAAAATCCATTACATCCCGGTAATCATCTAAATATTTAAATACAATTATCGAATTTTCTGGATCAAAATGCAGCACTTCTGGCAAGAACAAACGATATTGATTAAATTCGGGAAATTTTTGTAAAAACTCTTGAATTCGCCACTCAATCAAAAATTCACCAACTGCTTTTCCTTCCTGATTATGTCGTTCTTGCTTAACTAGCAACTTATTACCATCCGCAAAGGTTAACAATAAGTTAAAATTTTTAGCTACCAGGGGTTCTATCTTAGTAGGAACTTGATCGTACTGATTGGATAAACTCTGTGCAACTAAATAATCAAAAACATTTTGAGAGTTTAAAATAAATGTCATGCGCCTTTAGAAGTATTAATAGATTGTATTTGAGACTAGAATATAGGTTGACATTTAACAGTTACTAAAGCAACTACTACAACCAAATTTTTAGGGACATAATTATTTTACTATTGACACAAATAAAACCTTAATCGAAAGGAAAGGCGGAGATCCCCGACTTCTTAGAGAAGTCGGGGATCTTGACGTTCAATTATCTAATGATAGAAATAGATGGTTGGTAAAGATCCTCAGATACAGGAACTTGAATCACGCTAATGTTAGGGAAAATAATGATTCCGCCACGAGTAATAGAAAGATCATCTTCTTTCAAATCCATGAGAAAGGTTTCAGTATCTTGGAAAAACTGAAAACCAGCAGAATTTAAATCATAAACTTTGAGTTTGGACATAGGACAATTTTTGAAATATTGCTTTTATAATAGTCGGTTGAAACCGACTTTAGCTATAAGACAGGGAATTTATTCCCTGGATTCTGGAACTTACCTATTTATTGAAATACCAGCTTCTTTCTCAATTCTATCTAAAGCTTTCTTAGCTCTAAAAAGAAGTCGTAAATAGGTGATCTGACTATCCCAAGCCAAACGAGGCAATAAATGTTGTGGCGTATCAGAACTACTCTCAGATTTTGCCAAAGTATTCGGATTTTCTAAAGTAATAGAATCAGGAGAAATATTGTTCATCTTTATCAACAGGATTTCAATTT
The DNA here is from genome assembly GCF_009711935.1 of Dolichospermum sp. UHCC 0259. Classification (GTDB taxonomy): domain Bacteria; phylum Cyanobacteriota; class Cyanobacteriia; order Cyanobacteriales; family Nostocaceae; genus Dolichospermum. The sequence goes on from NZ_VIKX01000082.1 coordinate 73,340, forward strand.
GAATTAACTTTCATATTTGACTAACTCTCGTGATTTTTCCCAGCCTTCTGGCCATTGAATCAAATCAGCCGTAAAATGCAGAGAATCATTATTTGGCCAAGGAGTATTAATAGGTTCTTCAATTAAAGCAAACTCCCCATTATCAAAAGGGTTGCCATCTGCACGACGCTGGAGAAATACCCGTTCTCTAATCCCATTTTTTTCTTGAGTAAGGGCGCGATGATGACAGTAAGGATTATTACCTCGCTTATCAAAGAAAACATGGGCAGTCCAACTGCAACCACCACGACAGAGTTCGGCAAATTCACAAGTCTTGCAGAAACCCCACAGATGTTCTATTCCCTGGGGAGTACCAGCACCAATATTAAACCTTAACTCTTCAGTTTCTTCAATAATTGTCCGCAGTGAATGGTCGCGGATATTACCACCTGTATAAGCTGTAGTTGGTAACGAAGGACAACCTTTAATCGCACCATCAGCTTCAATACCTAATGCAGATAGTCCAGCACTGCATCCTTGCCAAAAAGACCAAGCATCTCCCCCACGCAATAATCGCTCATAGGGTCCATAATATCCAATATTGTTTCCTGCTTGCACCTGTACCCCTTCTTGTTTTGCCCGTTCAGCAACACGAGCAATCATCGGATATAAATCTATTAATTCATAAGGTTGTAGTAAAATTTGGCTATTATCCGCCGCATTTCCCATCGGTACAGTTAATTGAATTTGCCATGCAAAAATACCCGCATTACGGAGATGTTCGTAAATTTTGGGAAATTCTGGTGCAGAGAGACGATTAATTTGGGTATTGCAACCAAAAGGAATACCTGCCTCTTTGAGATTACTCATGGTCTTAAACGCCCATTGCCATGAACCTTGTTTACCTCGGATGTGGTCATGAGTAGCTTCTAAACCATCAACAGAGACGGAAACTACTTGAATACCTGCCGCCTTCATCCGCTGGGCTGTTTCTAACGTGATACCATAACCCCCAGTAGTCATCCCACAAAGCATACCAGCTTTAGTGATTGCTTGGGCAATCTCCAACCAATCAGGACGCAGAAAAGCTTCACCACCAATAATAGTAACTTCTGTAATTCCTACATCGGCCATTTGTTTGACCAAATCCAGAGCTTCTTCTGTAGAAAGTTCGTTTGTTCTGGTCTGACCAGCACGAGAACCACAATGTTGACAAGCTAGATTACACTTCAGGGTAATTTCCCAAACTGCATAACTAATCCGGCGATAACTCATTTAAATATCCTCAATCAATTTCTTGAAAAAGGGACAGATATATTCTCATCTATCCCTAGAAACTTAATTTATGAGTTAGGAAATAGAAATTTCCTAAAATTATCTTAATGCCCAGGTACTGATTACTAATACCGAGGTCCATCCACCCTTGATGTTAATACTCTCGGTTTCTAACAATTCGTCTAAATAATTTTCGTAGTCAGAAAACAATTCAGAACCAACAACGGATAGATTCTCAACTTTGATGACTGCCATAAACTCATCCTCGAAAAATTACTAATTAAAGTTCTTACAGGGTCAATTTACAAATACTCACAAAATACACTGCTACTATTTATTAATCAGCAGGAATTTAATTTGTGAGTTCGGAAATGGAAATTTCCTAAATTAGTGTGTTATCTATGATAACTCCATACAATAGCTGCATAGGTGGACGAATAACTCCATATAATGGTTGAATTTTTGGCCATCCAGTTATTCCACCAAACACGCCTGCTAGTTCTTTTTCACCTAAATCTTGAAGTTCATTGTCAGAATTGACTGATTCTAACAATTTCAAGGTATATTCTTCATATTCTTCTTGAGTGAAATCATAGCCAGCAGCTTTAACTATTTGACTACATTCTTCTTTGTTTTCAACATTTTGAATTTGATTGCGAAAATCATCGTCAGCAACTAGCTGTTTGTAGAAATCTCTGACACTTCCTAAAGACATTGTTTTCTCCTTGCAAAAATTTTTTGATTTATGACTTTAAAATTTCAAAATCCTGAAAAGGGAATTAGAGTATCCGCCCGATTTTACTGATCACAACTCCGTATAATAGAATCGGAAAACCTATAGGTAAAAGCACAGATGTTGCTCCACCAAAAACAGCTTCTAATTCTTTTTCATTGAGGTCTCTTAAGCCTTCAGGAGAATTACCTGATTCCAACAATTGCTCTGTATATTCTTCAAACTCTTCTTGAGTGAAGTTATAACCAGAAGCTTCTAGAATTTCTCTACCTACTTCTTTATTATCAACTTCTTGAATTTGGCTACGAAAACCTTCATCACAAGCTAATTTTTCGTAAAAAGCTCTCACGTTTTCTAAGGACATAATCTTCTCCTGAAATAACTTGAATGCAGTTGATTGTTTTAGTTAATTACTACTTGGGGCTGCAACTTTAACTGCTAGTTCGGATGCGTTGTAGTTATCTGTAATAACTTGCGGACATCGCATACAAGCTACTTTTCCTTCTTGTTGCCACCAGCGACAATCTCGACGGATAGAACAAGGTGGTAATTCTTCTGCTACTGCGGGAAAATTTTCCACAATTCGTGTAGCCAAACCACAATTTTGTCCATCAAAATGCTGACAACCTGTAGCGGCACAAGGCGCTGCTGTGCGAAAAATTTCCGCAGGTGTAACTGGACTGGCTTTTGCTATTAATTCTTCCGTGATAGGTTGGGTTTGTTTAAGATAAGCTACACGAGGTTCTGCAACTGTCCCGCCGATAATACCAAAAACAACACTTTTCTCAGCTTCTGGTCTAGCACTAGGACAAAGTGTGGTTTTATCAATTGCAATTTCTTTCATTATGAGAATCCTAAAAAATGACCAGCCGTACCCAAGCTTTGTTTAGAAATTCGCTACCTACAACTACTTTTCTAGGTGCGACTATAACTAAATACGGCTGGGTAATTCTCTTATGGGTCAATACCTAAATAGTTTAAAATTTAACTGGATTAACTACAATGATTCCTGTTGTGATAGGAGGCCAAAAAATGCGACCCAAGATAATAGGCTTAATTAATGCACCACCTGTCACGTTCTTAGCTTCTTCGTCAGACAAATTTTCCACTGAATCCAAAGCTTCGCTACGACGTGCTACTGCATTGCTTACAGATTCATCAATGAGGTCATTGATTTCAAATTGATTCTTCTTGTTGATTTCCATGTTCGTTTTCCTTTGTTAGGATGTGCGTAGACTTCCCTATTTTATCTGTGCAGAAAATTATTTAAGTATAATCTCGTGATTTTTAGTAGTCAGAAATAAACCTTTTATGTCACTAAAAATATCCAAATATTGATCCGAATTCACAGGCTCGCATTGTACTGGTATAAGGTTAGTAATAAAAAAAATCTAAATTTTCCTGATCACAAGCTGCAATTTCCAGTGAAATAAACGCATAATGGAAATGTGACTGATTTATTAGCCCCTTTGCAATCTCTAAAACAAGGTAATTGGTTCAAATTAATTTGCGGAGCCAGTTACCAACATCTTCCTGCGGTCAGAAATCTCACCTTAGCCTACACTTTGGCGGGTGCTGACTGTATAGATGTGGCTGCCGATCTGGCAGTTATTGCCGCTACCCAGGAAGCTTTACTGGTAGCGGAAGGCTTGGTGAATGATGCCCAGAAACGAGGCTTTGCCTTTACAGGTGATTTGCCTTTGTTAATGGTCAGCCTCAATGATGGTGAAGATCCCCATTTTCGGAAAGCTGAGTTTAATTCTCAAGACTGTCCGAACGATTGTTCTAGACCATGTGAAAAAATCTGTCCAGCCCAAGCAATTTTATTTAACAATACCAAAGATGATTTTTCTGGAGTAATTTCTGAAAAATGTTATGGCTGTGGCCGTTGTATTCCTATCTGTCCCTATGGGATAATTTATACAAAATCTTATATGTCAACGCCAGGGGAGATAGTACCATTGATTATGTCAACGGGAATAGAAGCCGTAGAAATTCATACTCAAGTGGGGCGGTTGGCAGAATTCCAACGGTTATGGGACGCAATGACACTCTGGGCAGATCAATTAAAATTGGTAGCCATCAGTTGTAACGATGGAGAAGGGTTAATTGATTACCTACAAGCAATTTACAATTTAATTGTCCCTCGTCCGCAGTTTTTAATTTGGCAAACTGATGGACGTTCTATGAGTGGTGATATTGGTGATGGTACTACCATAGCCACAATAAAATTGGGACAAAAAGTTTTGACAGCAAACCTACCGGGATATGTGCAGTTAGCAGGCGGCACTAATAGCTACACCGTCCCTAAATTAAAGGGGATGGGACTGCTCCAAGAGGCAAGGGAGCAGGGGAGCAGAGGAGCAGGGGGGAACGAGTCCCCAGCTTTTATCTCCGGGGTTGCCTATGGTAGCTACGCCCGTGTATTGCTGTCACCCATTCTTGACCAGTTGCAACAAAAGGAGGTGATTAACACTGATAATCAAGGTCATATTCGCTTAGAAGAAGACCCGGAATTACTGTGGGAAGCTGTAAAGCTGGCCCATGATCTCGTTTCCCAAATCAAGTCTGGGCGGTAACGCTCCAATCCATATCTCTAAAAACGTCAAGTCACCAATAAAAAGCATGACGATTACAGAAGATCTCCAAAAGTTGTTAGACATTTTGCCTCAAGACCTCCAACAACAACTAGAAAATCATCCTAAACGAGATATTTTAGTTGAGGTAGTCTTGGATTTAGGCCGTCGTCCCGAAGCTCGGTTTCCTCATGCAGCGGAGTATCTGAGCGAAATACCGGTCACTCAAGCACAGATAGATGATTGCATTCAACGAGTTGGAAATTTTGGGGGGGATAATCGAGCAGGAATTGAAAAAACTTTGCATCGCATCAGTGCTATCCGTAACCGTAGCGGTAAAATTATTGGCTTAACTTGTCGAGTCGGCAAGGCGGTATTCGGAACAATTGCCATGATCCGCGATTTGGTAGAAACTGGTCAATCAATTCTCATGCTAGGTCGTCCTGGTGTTGGTAAAACCACAGCTTTACGAGAAATTGCCCGTGTATTGGCGGACGATTTACATAAGCGAGTGGTTATTATTGACACATCTAATGAAATTGCTGGTGATGGTGATATTGCTCACTCAGCCATTGGTCGTGCTAGACGGATGCAAGTATCTAAACCAGAACTACAACATCAAGTCATGATTGAGGCTGTGGAAAACCATATGCCAGAAGTCATTGTTATTGATGAAATTGGCACGGAATTGGAGGCTTTAGCTGCCCGGACAATTGCTGAAAGAGGGGTGCAATTAGTAGGAACTGCTCATGGTAATCAGATTGAAAACCTGATTAAAAATCCTACTCTGTCTGATTTGGTTGGGGGGATTCAGGCTGTGACTTTGGGCGATGATGAGGCTAGACGACGTGGTTCGCAAAAGACAGTTTTGGAGCGAAAAGCGCCACCGACTTTTGAGATTGCTGTGGAAATGTTGGAACGGCAACGCTGGGTAGTTCATGAATCTGTAGCTGATACGGTTGATACTTTGTTACGTGGTCGTCAACCTACTCCACAAACGAGAACTGTTGATGATCATGGCAAAGTTGGTGTTGTTAGACAGTTAGCTGTGGTCAATGGTGGCAATGGTAATGGCAATGGTAATGGTCACGTTACTAATGTGGAGGAATCTTTCTTAGCTGCTAAACCTAATGGTTGGCGTTCTTCTGGACAGATGGTGGCTTTACCACCTTTATCTCTGGATAGGGAAAGACCGACGGGACGCAGTGAATTTGACCGCTTGTTGGATGAATCTTTCAATTATTCTGAAGGTTTTGATGTTGTCAGCCGTAAACAAGCAGGTCCCAATGGGGAGGATTTACCATTGCACATTTACCCCTATGGGGTGAGTCGTCACCAGTTGGAACAGGTGATTAATGTGCTAACTTTGCCTGTGGTATTGACTAAAGACTTAGATAGTGCGGATGCTATTTTGGCTTTGCGATCGCACGTCAAGAATCACGCTAAGTTAAGACAGATGGCTAAGGCTCGTCATGTCCCCATTCATGTGATCAAGTCTAGTACAATTCCCCAAATTACTCGCAGTCTCCGCCGCTTACTGAATATTGATGATCCAGATATTGGCGACGACAGAGAGCTACAACTGTTATTACACAACGGTAGTGATGATGAAATGGACGCTTTGGAGGAAGCCAGACTTGCTGTAGAGCAGATTGTCATCCCTAAAGGTCAGCCTGTGGAGTTACTACCTCGTTCTTCCCAAGTGCGAAAAATGCAGCACGAGTTGGTGGAACATTATCGCCTCAAATCCGATAGTTTTGGCGATGAACCAAATCGGCGGTTAAGAATTTACCCGGCGTAGGTTGTTGATAAATTTCCCCTGAAAAGATGTAAAAACAATCCTTTCAGGGGATTTTTATTAGGTAATTTATGGTAGTTTAGTATTGGGTGAGCGATCGCACTTATGGCACTTTCTGATGTTATGAGGTACAGTTTTTTATCGCAAAACCTGTAGGGGCGCAGGGCGTGCGCCCTCCATTGTGTTTCATTAGAGCGATCGCACTTATACTAAACATGAATAGAAAATGGACTTCGACAAGATTACGAAAACCCTACCTGTAAAATCAAATAATTAATCTATCTTGAGTATATTTCTGTATACTCATCCAAAATACTGTCTGATAAATTATAGTTAATCTTTTTTAATTCCATAGCAAAAATGACCAACTAAAAATTGTGACCCTTCCTGATTATTTGATTGTTCAGCTTTCATTGTTTCCGTTCGATTTTTCAGCGCCATAAAAAACTCCTCCACACCATGAGTTTTTGTCCCATCTTCTTCACTAGATTTAGTTTGCCAATCCCATTCTTTCCACCAACTAGGAGTTTCTAAATTCTGGCTGAGAATATCAAACTGTAATTTATAAATTCCCGGTTCAGGAAAATTATTAGGTTGGATAATAGCTGAAAATTTTAACTTATTTTCTTTAGGAAGAATTTGCCAATCTTTAAACTCTATAGCATTACTTAATGCTGAATTAGAATCAACAGGTTTAAATTCTTTGGCAAACTTATCAACTTTCTCAGCTTTAACTTTTGGCTTTAAAGAATTGATATCTACCAATAAACTATATTCAGATGGTGAAAAAGGAATACTATAATTAAGTGTTAAATTATCCTTTTGCCCAGAATTTATTTGCAATAATTCATAATTACCTTTACTAGCAGCAACTCCATCTTTAACCAAAGACAAAGGACTAATAATACCTTGAGGTAGAGATTCTGGAGGCGTTTCTAAAGAAGATATTTTATCAAGAATATGATCAGGATGAAAAATCATTAACTTGCTATTAGCTAATAATTGATTAGAATCATAATTTTGTAATTGTCCAAAATAATACTTAACATCTTGATATGGTCCAATAAATAACACATAAAATGGACGTAACTTATCTGCTTGTTTACCAGAATTATAAACAAAGGTTTTAATGCTATTATTTTCCTCAACATAAACCTTACCATTAAATTCGCTTTTAACAGCCCAAACACCCACAGCATAATCTTTTTTCTGGGGATTAAAATAAGCATCTTGAATTCTTTTATTTAATTTAGTTACATCACCACTATTTTGTTGTAAATCTGTAATAATTACCGTCATTTTCTTTTGGTCTTTTACAGCCGGAACAATAGCCGCATCTATAGGACTAGACACAGCCTTAAATTTGGCATTACTACCATCATAAAAAACTGAACTAGATCCATAACTATAATATTCACCACCTGTAATTTTTTGCATAGGAGTACCAATTCGATAATATTCAACTGGCAATTTACCTGTTAACTCAAATACACTTCTAAGAGATTTTAAAGTTTTAATATACTTGCTTTCTCCATCTTTCACATATCCCAACATTGAGCCGCTACCATCTACATAAATAGCCACATTGAGATTATCAGATTTATTAGCAGTTTCGCTATTGACTGAATTAACATTAGGAATTTCACATTTTAACTCTTCCTTCTTATTACAAGATGTTAACAAAACCGCCATTAATACTAACACTAACCATTGAATACGTATCATCTTCCTACTTCTCCATTAATACTATGTTGTTGATTTATTTACTATTGCTAATAAATGTTAAGTAATTTTACCGTATTTTTTCTTGCCATCTCAATCATAATATGCGAGTATATCAAAGAATACTTGTGCCACGTTTAAACCAGACGCTAAATTTCTAAAAAACTACAAGTCGTGAGGAGGGTTAATGAAACCGTGGGAAATCATCAGAATTATCATTTTTAGCATCATTGGTGCTGCTGTCATGTTTTTAGGGCAGCGTCTCATCTATGAAAATCAAATCATACCTATTCAAAAAGTCCCCCTTAATACATGGCTTGGCACTGACTATACCACAGCTTCACTGATTATGTTTGCTGTTTGCATTGTAGTAACATTAATTTGGTGTATATTAGCTGCAACCAGTCGGTTTAATGACGGTGGTTCTACTGGACGCTGGATGTTGATGTGGTGGTTATTAGGACTATTACCAATGGCCAGTATTGGATTTACCGTATTTTTCATTAACCGCAGTGACGAAGCCCAACTGTCATTAATGGGATTTTTTGTCTTAGATACCTTATTGCTGTATTGGCTACCCACAGCAACCAGTTCTCCTGAAGCCGTGAAATATATTCCACCAGGGGCTTTTCTTTTACGTCATCAGCTAATGGGAGATTAAAAAATGTCAATTTATGTAATTGGAATTGGTGGAACAGGTGCTAAATGTATTGAAGGGATTATTCAATTAGCATCTGTCGGACTTTTTGGCGAAGAAACGCTAAATTTATTATTTGTTGATGCTGATGAAACCAATGGGAATCTTTCTAGAGCATTAACAAGTTTAGAAATTTATCAAAAATGTTACGGATTAGATATAAAAGATAGGCATCCTTGGATGCAAACAAAGATTGAATCATTTCCTTTATGGTCGCCATTTGCTAACAATAGCATCAATAAAAATCTCGGTTCATTTTTTCAATACAACATTCTCAAGGAAGATGAACCAGCATTAGGAAATCTATTTGATGTCCTCTACACCCAAGAAGAAAGAGAAGCTAATTTAGATGTAGGTTTTCGGGGACGGCCAGCCATTGGTGCAGCCGTCATGAGTCAGGTAAACCTAGATACCTTAGATGGTGACTCCTGGGGAACACTAATGGGCAAAATTCAAAAAGATACAGGAGGCGGAACACGCCCAAAAATCTTTTTATGTGGTTCAATATTTGGAGGAACAGGCGCTTCAGGATTACCAACAATTGGGCGGTTAATTCATAATAAATTGGAAGCGCTGAAAGTTAGAGAAAAAGTTGATTTAGGTTGTTTATTTGTCTTACCTTACTTTGGCTTTACTCCTGAATTGGGAGACAATTCTGAAAAAGTCTATGCTCGTTCTGAACAATTTTTGTTAAATACCGAAGCGGCACTTCGCTATTATGGTAGTCAAGCTCAAGAAACCTTTGATACTGTCTATCTATTAGGAAATCAACAATTATCTCCAGTTAAAAAATTTAGTGTTGGTAAAAACACCCAGCGGAATGATCCTCATTTTATTGAACTTTATGCTGCTTTAGCTGCCAGACAATTTTTATTAAAAACACCACCAGGACAAAAAACAGTGGTGTTAATGAATCGAGAAACATTAAAAACATTAACTTGGGAAGATATTCCTGATCAAAAAGAAGTTTTACCCGAATTAATCAAGGCTACCCGGTTTGCTTTTGTGTGGTTATCTAATATTGCTCCAGAATTAGCAGAAGCAAAAAACATTGGTGGAGATGGTTTTAGAAAGCGTGCTGGTACTGCTTGGTTTGTCAAATTCTTTCCTGCTTCTAGAGGAATCCTGACAGGAGGTAATACCCAGAAAAACGCCGACTTTAACGATACTAAAGAACAGGATGCCATAAAAATAATTACAGCTTGGTGTCAAGATTATTTACGCTGGTTATCACATATTCATCAATGTCAGGGTGAAAGTATTCAATTATTTAATGCTGATTATTTCAGTGGTAGTAAATTCAATCCTGAGAACCTATCCAGTTTAATTTTTGCTCAGGGTGATAGCCGAGATCAAAACAAAAAATCTCAAGACACAATACAAAAGCTGAAAGAAAGGTTAAACCCTCAAAATATTAATCCTCCAAATCAAGGGATTATTGGACTTGCTAAAGCTTTATATCATGTTTGTGAATTAAGGAAGGAAAATTAAAAATGACAAGTTTACTATTACCAAAACTCAAAGATGATTGTGATGTCAAATCGGGAAATTCTGGTAGTTGGGATTCCCAAGCACCAACTACTTTTAATCAAGTTGCTTCTAGCTTAGATTATAAAGCCCCAGGAGAAGTTAAAAATATTAGTTCTGTTCCTACAGTTTGGGCGCGTCCCTTATCAATGGAAATGGCATTACATAATGATGCTTATCCCATTCGGGAACAAATGATTATTCAATGGCAAGGAATGTTAGCCGTTTTAGCATTAGCAGAAGTGCGCGGTTTTCCCATTAAAGCCCAACTTCTAGAACTGGGAACAAAAAAAGATCATCACATTTTCGCTCGTTCTCTTTATGAACTTTTACCTGATGATGTTAATAGTATTTACAAATTTCAGAACGGTAAAAATCCTTGGGAAGACTTATATATTTTCACTTGGAATAATCAACCTGTAGGGATGACTTCTCCGAGTACCTTGGTTGTCCCCTCAGAACAAGGAGTTTGGGATGGTTTACCCTGGTGGAATGCCAATACAATGCAATTCCAACCACTGCATAATTATCTTAATGATATAGAAAAAGCCCAACTAGCATTTTGGCTAGATAATCTCCGCAGAGAAATCAGAGGACATAGTGATGATACTAGATCAGTTGGTATCATTATTGGTTTCATCAACGATTTTATTAATAATTTGAAAGTGACATCTACAGCCAACTTTCAACTTACTGATAATTCTGCTTTTTTTGAAGTCCCTTTAAACAGAGGGGCGTTAGCTGCTCTTAATTTTCCGATTAAAGTTGAATCAAGAGAATCTAATATTCGAGTTGTTCCTAGTGTAGTTAAACCTAATGTTCCCCCATTATTAATTATTGATCCAGAAGTTGCGACTACATGGAATGAACCACTACAAAATATCTGGGTTTATGAAGGTAAAACCTTAGCAGCTTTCCGACGTGAAGATGTCGAAACTTGGAACAAGAGTAAAAAAGTAATTTGTCTGGAATCGAAAGATTTATTTTTACCAGACTTGAAATTTATTGATCAAGAGGGAATTTTACCAGGGGCTTTACTGCCTGAAGGAGCTAAATCTTTAGTATTTAAAGGTAGAAATATTACCCCTTTTATTCCTTTAAATCCAATTTTGTTGAACTACTTTACACCTGAAGATTTAATCAAGAAAATTAAACTGCAAGTAGTTAATAATGGTGCAGGGAGTTCAGGAGTAAGAGTTACTTTAACCTTACCTTTATATGGCGTTAAAGGCGGAAAAGCACCGCAGAACTTCTATGTAGTTAAAGAATATGCTCTATTAGAAGAAAACATTATTTCTGAAGTTCCAGTTTTAGAAATATGGCCTAATTTCCGCGCTGAAGGTTGGAAAGAATATTACGGCTTTTACTATGATGCTGAATTAGGGGAAGAGACTTTTCAAGTTAATTTTCCTTATGCAAAAAATACTCACATTTTTAAAGAAAAAAAGGGTTCTTTTCAGGTAGTTAGTTTAGAAGAATTTCCATCCTTGATTGAGTGTAAAGACATCTACAAAAACACCATCGGGTTAATTTTGTTAAATACTCCAGAACAGATTGATCTTAATGGTGAGTGGGTAGTTGGTGTTGATTTTGGGACTTCCTTTACTAACATTTATGTCAACAAAAATGACAGAGTTGTAGAACGGCTAACATTAGAAAACCTGCACTGTCAAGTTACAGATGCTCCTATTGATACGCGTTTTCCTGCTTTGTTTGAATCCTTTATTCCTGAAAGTTTTATCCCCATAGATAAACCTTTTCCCATGTCTACTGTATTAACCACCAGAGGTAAAACTAATACTACTGATGATCAACTAAGTCCTATTTTTGACGGTCGGCTTTATATTCCTAATCTTGAACGGTTTGCACCGCAAGAAACATGGATAAAAACTAATTTAAAGTGGACAACCACTAATCTTACCGATAATCAACTATTTCTCAAGCATTTAGCATTGCATATTACAGCCTTAGCTGCTAAAGATGGTGTAAAAACTATTCAATGGTCTTTATCATTTCCTTCAGCATTTTCTTCTACCGAACAACAAAGATATGCTCTCAATTGGCAAAAAATAACTAAAGAATTAGCAAAAAATACAGGGATTATTCATAATAGTCCAGATAAAGATGATCCTACTTATTTCCGTACTGAAAGTTTAGCAGTTGCCCAATATTTTGCCGAACGGGAGGAACATGATTTAGTTAGTAGCACTTGTATTGATATGGGTGGTGGCACATCAGATATTTCTATCTGGCAAAATGATAAACTTCTTCATCAATGTTCAGTTTTATTAGCAGGTAGTCAACTCTTTTCGCAATTCATAGAGATGAATCCTAACTTCTTGAAAAAGTTAGATACTATTACAGATGTCCAGCTTTGGAGCAAGTTAAAAGGTCCGGCTTTTAATGCCAAACTTGATGTTTGGATGCGTCTAAAAGCTGGTAATTGGCTAGAAACAAAACGAGATAAATTTGCAGAAGATAAAGATTTTCAAGGACTAATTCGCTTAATGGCAATTGGTGTTTGTGGATTATACTTTTATGTTGGTCAAATTCTCTCAGTTTTATACCAAGAGGGTAAATATTCTCAAAATCAAATCACACCTGTTTATGTTGGTGGAAATGCTTCACGACTACTGCATTGGTTAGCAGAAGGTGGTGAATTTGGCCGCAATTCCGAAATCAATACTTTATTTAGTAGCATGATGAGTATTGCTTCTGGTTTTCCTGATACAGAAGAACTCACCCGTCTTAGTCAAAATCCCAAGGATGAAGCTGCTTGTGGTTTAGTTTTAAAAGATAGAAAATTAGAAGGACTAGGTAAAAAAGAAAAAGATCCTATCATTGCTGGGGAAGATTGTATCATCGGTCAAGAACAGTTTAGCTGGCAAGAACGGTTACAATTGCAAGCAAAAAGTATTAATAGGGGTGACTATCAAATGTAGTTTTTCACTCTCCCCCCACTTTCGAGAGTTTATAGGGTAGGTAGAAGTAGG
>NZ_VIKX01000083.1:0-518 GCF_009711935.1 Dolichospermum sp. UHCC 0259
TGCAGTGTGTAGGTAGAACTAGAGCTAATCGCAGGACGGAACGGGTAACTTATTATGTGGTTAGTGAGAAAGATTTGTCCTACTTAGCGGACTACTACCCTAATGCTAGGTTTATTAAGTCTGATGCTGTTGATATTTGTCCAGATGCAGGAACGGAAATCCAGCAGACACGCAAGGGCATATTAACGGCATTCAAGCAACTGGTAGCAAAAGGGGTGACAGATTGGCAGAAGGTTCTTAAACAACCTGATTTTTTATAGTTGGATTAAAGCAATACGATATTGCGATGTAGCTTGCTGCTCTTTTTTAGGAGTGGGAGCAATTTCTTTTTGTTAAGAGAATTCCACAAAAAAGATGAACTGCTTGCAGCAGCGCTTCGCTATCCAATTCCACCAAATCAAAACGACTTTTCCTCCCCCTGCTCCCTACCCCCTACCTTATCCCCACGACGGGATACTTTTTTATTTGGGAGTCTCTTATGTAGTTTTTCACTCTCCCCCCACTTTCGAGAGTTTATA
>NZ_VIKX01000083.1:541-899 GCF_009711935.1 Dolichospermum sp. UHCC 0259
GGTAGACAAGCCAAGAAAATCTATCAACATCAGCTAAACTTAGACGAAGCAATAGAACATCCGTTTATCAAACAACATTGCGCGTTAATCTACACCACAGCTAGTCATCAACCCGGCTGGGACAAATTTCGACTAGTATTCGTATTACCTGAATATGTTCAAGGTGCAGAGACAGTAGAAGTGTTAACGCGCTACTTAATGAAGCATCTGCCCCATGACCCCGCCTGTAAAGATGCTTCACGGGTGTTTTATGGCAATAGCCAAGCCACATTCCCCTTAATTCAACCTCATGTCAGACTACCGCAATCTTGGATAGATAAAGCTGTCACCACTGCTTTTCAAGAAAAAATCGAGTACG
>NZ_VIKX01000084.1 GCF_009711935.1 Dolichospermum sp. UHCC 0259
TGAGCTTTCAGGTATCCTTTTTTCTATCATACTTTCTGCATGAAGGAAATCCCTGGTTTTCCTGTCAAAATTAACACACTACGCTAAACCTAAATTCTCCAAATCTTCCACAGACAACTTATTGATTTTTACTTGTAAATCTTGACTAACTCCACCTATACGCCGTTCAATTATACGCATAGTGTAATTTAAAGCCTCCTCATAACGGACTTCTTGATAATATCTTGTATTTTTTAAATCACTAATACTAAACATCCTTCTTAAATCCTGAAGACTAAAACGAGGTAATTTATAGGAAACAATAGCAGTAGGGTGGGTTAGCGAAAGCGTAACCCACCATTGATTTTAATCACCTGAACTCGCTTGATTATTCAACCAAGTAACCAAATCAGCTTTACTGGTAAAATCTAACAAAGCTAAACCTAAATTCTCCAAATCTTCCACAGATAACTTATTAATTTTTACCTGTAAATCTTGACTAATCCCACCCATACGTCGTTCCAACTGACGCATTACAAGATTTAACTCAGACTCATACCAGACTTCTTGATAATATCTAGTATTTTTTAAATCACTCATAGTAAACATTCTTGCTAACTCCTGGGGACTGAGACGGGGTAGTTTGTAGGAAATAATAGTCTGGATTAAATCTAGCAAATTTTTTTGCAATCTTTCATCCGGTAAATCTGATCTTGCTTGTGATAATAGGTTTCTCGCTAAAGTTGGAACTTCTTTCTCCTTCTCCACCACTAACTTAATAATACCTAATCCCAAGGATGCTTGAATATCCACCAGTTCATCCAAATATAACCGAGTTACCAAAGGACTTTCTAGCAAATACCGATATGGTTCTATTTCCGTCGGTTCTATACTACGTTTAGCAAATAAAACCACAGCTTGCCAGGGTTTGCTAGAAGCATAGAGATGTAAATAAAGAAAAATTTCTGAAAAAAAGCGAGAATAAAAGTCATCATCTCTTTGAAATTGTACCTCTACAAAATAAATTGGTGTTTTTGGCTGATTATTTTTAGGTAGAAATACACCATCAATTCTAAAAGCTGTTTGTTTTAGTTCTACAGAGGCAAAATCATAAATATCTGCTTCACTAGCTGGTAAATTAATCAATTCAAAAAAAGATTGCGGTAAGGTTTGAAAAATGCGATAAAAAATAGAATCGGTTTTCATGAATATTGCTATTAAATATTTTTGTAAATGTTGAGTTAAGAGGAACTATCAAACATGATACAATAGTAATTATGCAAAATATCATATTAATTTCAACACACTAACATTTAAACTATGAATCAGCGATTGGTTGATTCCCTTGTTCAAGTAATTGAAGCACTTTCCCCAGAAGAAAGAAAACTTTTAGAAAGTCGTCTTCAACTCAAAGTAGTGCAGAAAACACCCAGAGTTTGTGGTGGCCATGCTTGTATTCGTAATACCCGCATTCCCGTATGGGTTTTGGTTTCGTTACGTCAGCAGGGAGCAAATGATAGAGAATTATTAGAAAATTATCCCAATCTCACACCTGAAGATTTGATAGCAGCTTGGGAATATTATCAACAGCATACTTCAGAAATTGATCTGGTTATTGTTACTCAAAATGAGGATGATTAATGGTCAGACTGTATACTGATGAAAACATTTTATTGACCAGATTAAGAGGATGTTTGAAAAGTATCAGAATTAATCGAGATCCCCCCAACCCCCCTTACAAAGGGGGGCTAAATTCCTCAAAGTCCCCCTTTTCAAGGGGGATTTAGGGGGATCTGCGGGTGTCAGATCCCACACGAAAAAGTTTTCAAACAACCTCTAAAAAAGAAGTCGGGGATCTTCTTTATGCTTGATTTTAAGAATATCCAATTTCTATCATTTTGAAAAATTCCTGGACTACTTCATCAGGATTGTTATAACATCTTTCATAATCAAATCTTTCTACAACTTTGATACCGTTTTTCTTGAAAATGCGTTCTCTTTCTTGTTCTTCAACTCTGCGTTCTGCGGTGTGAAAGGGTCCATCAACTTCTAAAACTCCCCATTTACCGTTATAACAAATGAGAAAATCAGCTTCTTTATTTTCTCTACCTTTGGGTGTGTTGAGTCGTGCTAATGAGTTGGGTACAAATAAAACTCCAGTTCTGTCTAATGCTTCAGCAATTTTGATTTCTGTTTTTGAGCGAAAGCGTAGTCTTTCCCATGTGTGAATTTTTCGATCTGAACGAAATTGAACTCCTTGGTTATTAGAAGTATTATCTAAATCAATATTTTTTTCTGGCTTATTAACAGTATTATCATTTTCGGGAGTTTCGCGTAAAATTAAATCCGTATTTTCTAGAATCTTTTGGCATACACTAGCAAATTCTCCGAGTTTAAAATTACCGTTTATAGGTCGTCTTTCTGTTTTGTTCACATCAAGATATACATATTCACAAATTACTCTATCCAGTTTTGTTTCACTGTTAATCTGCCAATCTTTGATATAAACACCTGTTAAAGTTGCATTGTGAAAATTTGTACCAATTACTTGTGATATGGCTAAATTAGCCCCACTAAGATCCGCCTTACTCAGATCAGCCCAATTCAGATTCGCACTACTCAGATCAGCCCAATTCAAGTTCGCACTACTCAGATCAGCCCAATTCAAGTTCGCACTACCCAGATAAGACCGATACAAGTTACTATTACTCAGATCAGTATAATTCAGGTTTGTACTACTCAGGTCAGCCTCACTCAGATTAGCCCTACTCAGAACAGCACAATTCACGTCAGCCTCACTTAGATTAGCCCCACTCAGGTCAGCCCGATACAGATTAGCCTCCCTCAGATTAGCCTCAATCAGGTTTGCACTACTCAGGTCAGCCTCACTCAGGTCAGCCCTACTAAGATCAGCCCTACTAAGATCAGCCCCTCTAAGATCAGCCCCTCTAAGATCAGTTCCTCTAAGATCAGCCCTACCCAGGTTAGCCTCACTCAGGTTTGCACTACTCAGGTCAGTCTCACTCAGTTCAGCCCGATACAGATTAGATCGATACAGGTTAGCTTCACTCAGGTCAGCCCGATACAGGAAAGCGTCACTAAGGTCAGGTATTACATCTAAATTTTCATTTCTCCACTTATTCCAAATCTCTTTCCCTTGCTTCAGTATTGCTAAATGCTCTGGATTTGCCATAATCTAGTTTTTATACCTAAAATTGCCAATATTCGGATTTTAACCTAATTTCATGAAGATAAAACTAAGCTCGTTAAAATTTACCGCTAAAAAATTAATTTCTGGCAAGCAATAGCTAAATACAGATTATCTGAATGTGGGTTATATTATAATTGAAGTTAATACCAACAATTTCAGTTTACTCCTATGAATACCATTGCAAATCTTCGACAAATAGTATTAGAAGAAATCAATCAAATTCCTGATGAACAACTTAGTCAGGTATTACAATTTCTTCATGTTCTGATGTCTAATTCTCAGACAAAGAAAGATGAAAATTTGATCAATGATCCACTAGTGGTCTGTCAAGCAAAAAATTGTGAATTTGAGAGAGAATAGGGGGGCTATT
>NZ_VIKX01000085.1 GCF_009711935.1 Dolichospermum sp. UHCC 0259
TTTTCTCCATAAAAGAGGCGCAAGAGCCAAATTTCTTTCCGTCAGGTAAAAAAGCGATGTTTGCAATTGCGAAAGAGCGATACTTGAGGAAACGTATGGAAACAATGAAATTAATCTAAATCTTCCTCAGTCAAACCAGCATCTTTCAAAATACTTCTGAGTGTACCAGTAGGTAAATCACGATTACCATGAACAGGGATAGAAAGAATCACGCTCATACCTTCCTTAACATAGATATGATGACTACCAGTAATTCTTTTCAAATTCCACCCATAGCGTTCAACAATCTTACACAGAGACTTACCAGAAACCGATTTCATAAAGATAATTCAATTAACTGTTTTTCTGGCTCAATTTCTTCTTGCTGACTAGCAACTTCTAACCAACATTGAACAGCATCTTTCAACATTTCTAATAAATGTTCATAACTTTCACCCCAGGTATGACATCCAGGTAAAGCTGGTACAGAACCACACCATACACCGTCTTCTTCCCAAATAATTGCTTTTATTTTCATAGTCAATTCCTTGAACTAGGGATATTTTACCGCAGAGGCAGTCAGATGTACCAGTTTAATAAAGATGAATAATCGCTTTTGGGGAGTTGAGGGAGTGCGATAGCGAAGCGCGACCTAGGAATCGCTTTTGGGGGGTTGAAGAGTGCGATAGCGAAGCGCGACCTAGGAATCGCTGTTTGGGAGGTTGGGAGAGTGCGATCTCTATCATTAAGAGGGTGTTTGAAAAGTCCATCATGATGTATCAAATATTTTTAGATCCCCCTAAATCCCCCTTAAAAAGGGGGACTTTGACTCTAGTTCCCCCCTTGCTAAGGGGGGTTAGGGGGGATCTGTAAGTGCCTAAAATCACAACCTAAAACTTTTCAAACAACCTCTAAACAACACTACGTGGATCAACCACTACAATATCCGAAAACCGTTTAAAATCATCAACATTAAATGTCAATAAATGTGTAATATTATGAGCTACCATAGCCGCAGCTAAACGTGCATCATGCACCTGTTTTCCCATCACTTGATATTTAATAACCAGAGATTCCCACTCAGTAAAAATTTGTGGTGTCTCCAATTCCAAAAGTCGAGCGAGAAATGGGAGTTATGCCACCATCTTTTATCAACCAGACAATTATCAAATTGGTCTCAAGTTTAAAAACCTATGAGATACCCGTTACTATTAAATATTGACTCCTACTGGAAAATATCATCAAACTTCCCTTGCGCTTCCACTCTACCTGCTTTCATGACAATAATCTGGTCAGCGCAACGGAATACAGAAGGACGATGAGAAACTACAAGACAGGTTGGTCTCCAAGCATTTTCTCTCTGTTCTGTATTAACAAATATCTGCGACCATAAAGCCAATTCTGTCTCCACATCCAAGGCGCTAGAAAGGTCATCAAACACCATTAATTCGGGTTGACGGATAAACATCCGCGCTGCTGCTACTCGTTGTATTTGTCCACCAGAAAGCCGCACACCTTTAGAACCAACTAAAGTTTCTAGACTTCCATTCATAGTTGCTAAATCTTGCTCAAATACAGCCATATTTAAAGCTGCGGCGATATCTTGATCATCTTTAGATAACCCTAACAAAATATTTTCGCGCAAGGAATAACTAAAAAGTTGGGGAATTTGCGGAGTATAAGCACTGCGTGGGGGAACAAAGAAAGTAGCGGGGTTTTCCACAATATTTCCATTCCAGTAAATTTCCCCACTTTGCTTAGGTAATAATCCTAATAACAGCCGCAGTAATGTACTTTTACCAGAACCAATTTGACCAGTAATTACAGCCAAACTACCGCGTTGAATTTCAAAGCTAATATCTGTAATTCCTTTGTTAGTACCAGGATAAATATAAGTGAGATGAGAAACTTTCAAAGATTGAAGATGATCTTTTTGATTCCGCAAAGGTTGTTCTATTTTTGGTAAATCTTTTTGAGAACCATTCAAATCATTTAGATAAAGTTGATTGGGTGCTACCAATGTATCAGCCGATGCACCAGATAGTAAACTAGCCATCCGTTCAAAAGAAACTTCTGTTTGCTTGGACAACGCCATAAAACCACCAACAGAAGTAAAAAAGCCAGTTACAAATGAGAGATTATAAACAAATAAAGCAAAGTCACCTACTGTTAACTGATTAACCCCACTCTGCATTAATTGAGAAGCGAGGAGTAAAATTATTCCTGTTCCTAGATTCACCATGTTTTGAAAAGAAGATTTGAGAATAGCGTTAAACAAACTATCCTTAATCATTGTTTGGCGGCGTTGGTCATTTAAAGTGCGAAAATAATCCAATACATTTTTTTCTACACCAGCTACTTTAATTGCTTGGACTGAACCAAATATTTCTCCTAAAATTCCTGTAACTTTTTCCGTTGCTTGACGGCTGGCTTTTCTATACTTTTTAATTCGAGTTTCTGCTTGTTGAATTATGGCAATCATTCCTACTAATGGCAGAAATACAAACAACGTCATCTGTACGTTGATACTTAATAAAGTTACTAAACAAAAAATACCAAATATTCCTTCTCCTGAGAGTTCTGATATCCATGCTATGTTGTCTTCTATTTGTTCGGTATCATCACGAAAATAGCTAATAATTTCACCTTGAGATACAGGCTTTTCTGAGTTTTGATTAACAACGATAGGCTGTGCTGTGGGATTTTGAAAAAGTTGGTCTAATAAATTATGTTGCAGTAATGATCGCATTAAAAACCGATGCTGGGTTTTGGTAACTCTCCCCGCAAATATAATTACAATATGTCCTAAATTTAGGGCTAGTAATAGTGCAATTAAAGCTAGAGGTGATAATCCTAATTTTGCCTTGTTTGTTAAACTGTTGAAAAATTCCCGGATGATTAATCCTGGTAGGGCTGGTAAACCTGTAATTAAAATCCAGTAGATGCTATCAAGGATATATAGTTTTGGTTTGTAGCAAATTAGTTGCCATATTAATTTCCAATGGTTACGCTTTTTTATTGTCACCATGATCTAGTTTGTAATTTGTAGAATTTCAGTAAGAAAGAATTAACCGCAGATAGAAAATGATGGACGCAGATAAACGCAGATAATTTGGTTTTTCTGTAGAGTAGGAAAGGCTATAAATCAGTTAAACCAGTGTTTAATAATTGGGTAAAACGTGAATGAGGATTTTTAATTAATTCTTCGCGTTGACCATATTCACTAATTCGACCTTGTTCTAAAATTAAGATTTGATTTGCTTTTTGTAGAGTGGCTAAACGATGGGCAATAATTATGCCTGTACGTCCAGTTAATAATTTATCAACGGCTGTTTCTATCAGTTTTTCGGTAATGGGGTCAAGGCGTGAGGAGGCTTCATCTAATATCACTAAACCTGGATCTTTGAGAAATACGCGCGTAAAGGCTAGTAACTGCGCTTGTCCTGCTGATAAGCCGCTACTATCTGGACCCAAGTTTGTATCTAAGCCTTGGGGTAATGAATGCAACCATTGTGATAATCCCAATATTTCTAAGGTTTCATAGATGCGTTCGTCGCTAATTTCCTGGTTAAAAAAGGTGAGATTATTTCTTACTGTTGTTTGAAATAGTTGTACATCCTGGGTGACTAAGCCGATTTTTTGGGGTAAATCTGTTAAACAAGTTTGGTTAATTGGTACGCCTCCTAAGTGAATTGAGCCTGATTTGGGGTCATATAATCTCAGTAATAACCGCGCTAGGGAGGATTTACCGCTACCTGTCCGCCCTAATAAACCTAATAGTTGTCCAGCAGGTAAATTAAAGGATATGTCTTGCAGTACCAAATCCCCTTCTCCTGTTTTCTGGTCATTGTAGCTAAACCAAAGGTGATCAAAGGTTACGGAAAGTGCGCCTTGAGGCAGTCGTTGTTCGCCTCCTGGACTGAGTTGGGATTTAACTTGTAGTAAGTCTTGAATGCGGTAAATACTGGCTTCTGCTTGTTGGAGTTCTTCAAATTGGTTGCGAATTTGTTCGATGGGTTCGCTGAGTAAGTTGGTGTAGTAATATAGTAAATATACTGTGCCGATGGTAATAATATTTTGATTCCAAAGGTAAGCACCGACGCTTAAAGCGATCGCTGTTCCTAATGTAAAGATCCCGTTGGTTGTACCCCAAAGAATTGTACTGGCAAGGCGGGCTTTGTGATAAATGGGTAGCCAGCTTTGCAGAACTTTGTGGAAGCGTTGCATGACATAGCTTTTAGCACCATTGGCGCGGATGTCTTCCATGCCGGCGAGTTGTTCACCCACGAAACCGAAAAAATCGGCACTAATTTGGCGATAAGTTCGCCAATAGGGAACGGCTATGGAACGCAGACGGATTAGTGTTCCTAATGCTGTGAGGCTAAAAAATGCGATCGCCATCCCAGCCCGCCAATCTTCGGCAAATAGCACTACAATAACACCAGACATCAGTAGTAAATTACCTAAGATGTCAATGGTGAATTTGGAGAAAAATTGCGAAAGAGTGTGAACATCACCGTCTACTCTCTCTAGTAATTCACCGGGTGTAGTGAATTTATGAAAGGATAAATCTAGTTGTAAACAATGTTCAACTAAGTCAGCACGTAAGGCGTTGGTGGCTCTCCAGGCGACATTTTCACCGTAGTAGGTGGCAGCAATTGTGATTAATTGAGTGACTAAAGCCACACTTAGAAATAGTAAGGCGGATATGAGTAAGTTTTGTCCTGAACCACCAGCTACGGCTGTATCAATGAAATAACGCAGAATTTGGGGGTTGACTAATTGTAGTCCGATGCTGGCCAGGAGTGCGATCGCAAATTTGAAAACCCTGCCTTTTTGGGGGTTGAGATATTCTACAAGTAAGTTCCAGTATTGCTGTAGTCCGATTTTCATGGTGTAAGAGGGTGCTATGTGAACGCGGACTTTAAACCCACGCAGGCGGTCACTGAGCTTGCCGATAGCGTAGCGTGGCGTTAGCCATAGTGTGGGTTTTGCCTGTGTAGCCGCGATTTCCAATCGCCATCTGTTTCTCCAAATAATTCAAGGTATGTTAATTAGATACTTAAATAAATCATCAATAATTGCATTTGCAGCTAACATACCACTTCCAATCCAGTAACTTGGAACGAAATAAACTTTATTTTCTTTTACAGCTTTTAAATTTCTCCACAGTGGACTTAATTTAAGTTGCTCTAATTTATATTGTGCTGTTTGATTACCTTTAGCATCATTCTCAGCCGTCCAAATAAATATCACATCACCATCAGCTTGTTCGACTAATTCATTCCCCATTGACATTTGAATCGGATTATTAAATAACTTCTTAGCTGCTGATGCTGTGAAATTTTGAGATTCTGGACGAGATAATCCGGCATCTTGTAAAACTGTTCCGCAGAAAGAATCAAGTAGATAAAGGTTAATGTTATTAGGATAAACTCGCACTACAGAAACTTTTATTTTTGACAAATTATTACCCATTTTCTGCTTAAATTCTGCAAGACGACGGTAATAATCTGCCATTACTTGTTGTCCAACTTCTTTCTTGCCTAATACTACACTAATATTGGTAAATACTTCTTTCCATTGTCCACTGTGTCCAAATTTCAACAAAACTGTGGGAGCAATTTTTGAAGTAATAGGATAAATATTTTGTTGATATTCAGCACCCACAATCAAATCTGGTTTGAGTGTGAGAATACTTTCTAAGCTAGGTTCACCGATTGTCCCGATGTTTTTTACTCCTGTTAGCTTATCTTGCCAATGTGATGAAAAATCCGAGATCACAGCACCAATAGGTTTAATACCTAGTGCGATCGCATTTTCAGCATCATCTAGAGTCACAAGTCGCTCAAATTTTTCTGGAATACAAGTAATTCCCGCAGCGTGTTCTACCTGACGACAAGCTGTATTTGTAATTTGGTGATCAACAGGTATATAATCACCATGATGACAAGCTACAGTTACGATTAGAGTACACAATATTGTGAACACAAATTGCCACCAGCGAGTAAAACTTTTAATTTTGATATCACTGTCATTCATGATGGAATCTCATACCTCAAACCTGATTTTCATCAAAATTCAACTGCCAACGAACCAATCAATGTTAAAGATTCACTGGCTAAACCAGATATTTAAATAAATCATCAAGTAGCTTATTCACTCCAAAAAAGCCAAATGTCCACCATCTATTTACTTCTTTAATAAGTTCTCCTGTTTCTACCTTAGTTAAAACTCAAACGAAATTGACCCTATTACTGTCAATGGTGCGCCGGGAATAACAGTGTTTCTGCCAAAGTTAAATGATTCAATATACCTGACACCAAACAAATTTTCGATATTGATAGCAGCCTTCCAATTATCTCGTTTGTAATAAATTGCCGCATCAGTTCTGAGATAGCTAGGTATAGTGAAACCATTGTCAAAATCAGGGGTGGGGAGATCACCACCTGGTCTTTCTGCAAGATAAAACAATCCCAAACCAAAGCCCAAGCCTTGCAAATTTCCCTGAAGAAATTGATAAGTAGTCCACAAACTAACTTTGTGTTCAGGTACTTTGGGTATTTTAGAACCAACTATTAAATCATTGCTTTTAGTAACTTGGGCATCTGTGTAACCATAAGCAGCAATGATATTCCATCCAGGCAAAATTTCACCGGTAATATCTAGTTCAATACCCCGGCTTCTTTGTTCTCCAACGGGAATGCTAAAGCCATCAGGGTCATTTGGATCTGGTGTAGCAATATTGGTTTTAGTAATTTCATAAGCTGCTAAAGTAGCTGAAATTTTGTCATTAAAATCGGCTTTAACGCCAACTTCATATTGAGTTCCCCGTTCAGGTTCTAAAAATGTGCCGTCAGCACGCTGGGCAAAATTTGGTGCAAAGGAACGGCTATAACTTGCATATAGTGAAATCGGTTTAATTGGCTGATACACAATTCCTATTCTGGGTGTGAAGGCTTCATCATATTGGACAGTACGAGTATCTGAAAGCCTATCAAACTGATCTTGATCAACAATGTCAAAACGACCGCCTAACAGCAATTTTACCTTGTCTGAAAATGCTATTTGGTCTTGTAAATAAATACCAATTGTGTCTACTGTGGACTTACCATCTCGAACTGCATTTGTAAGTTCAGAAAGTGCAGGTCTGGGACTAACATTATAAACTGGGTTAAAAATGTTTATAGATGGAGTTAGTCCTCCAGGTAGTCGCCTTTGTGAACCATCGCTATTTTGTCGAGCGAGATCCAGTCCAAATAAGAGTGTGTGTTCGATTGAACCTGTCGTCAACTTACTAACAATATCTGTTTGTAGAGAGTATGTATCTGAGTAATCATCATTGGAACGGAAGTTGCGTGATAATTCACCAGTTGCTTCGTCTACTTCCAAGGGCTGGGCGCGGTAATCAAAGGTATCATTTGAATTGTATCTAAAGGAATTGCGAAGGGTTAATTTATCATTAAAACGATGCTCTAGGCGATAACCAATATTGACTTCTTCTACTGTACGTTTATCTCCTGGTTCACCCACAAATCTGCTAGTGGGAACATCAGCAATTCCTCGTCCAAAAGCAACGATACCCTGATCAAATGTGCGCTCGTCGTTGACATAACTGATATCAAACAATAGATTAGTGCGATCGCTAATTTTTAATTCAAATGTGGGTCCAAAAAAGAATCGCTCACTATTGACAAAATCTCGAAAACTACCAGAATTTTCGTAAGCAACATTCAATCTATAAAGTAATGTTTTGTCTGGGTTGAGAGGACCAGATAAATCAATGGTGGGACGAAAATAACTAAAACTGCCTACAGAGAAATCAGCCGCATAATAGGGTGTAGTCAGAGGTTTTTTCGTGACTAAATTAACAATTCCTCCCGGTTCAGCATTTCCATATAATACAGAAGCTGGACCTTTGAGAACTTCTATTTGCTCAATATTAGAAAGTTCTCGTAATACAGAGCCAGTTTCTCTAAAACCATCTCGAAAAGTAGAATTGAAATCAAAACCTCTAATATTAAAACTGTCAACTGTCCCTGCAAAAGTATCACCTTCTACAACACCACTGACGTTGCGAATTGCATCGGTAAGTCGAATAACTTTTTGATCTTCTAAAACCTGTCTGGGAATTACCTGAATTGATTGAGGAATATCACGGATAGGTGTATCTGTCTTAGTTGCGCTTGCTGCTGCTTCTACCCGATAACCACTTTGCTCACCCGTGACCACCAGTTCAATCGGTGTTTCATTCTGTGCAGATGGTTCTTCAGGCTGGATTTCACTGCTGGGTTGTGGTTCTGGTTGTTCTGACTGGGTTTCACTGCTAGGTTGTGGTTCTGGTTGTTCTGGTTCTGTTGGTGGTGTTGGAGTATTTTTCACACTTGGTACAACCCCAAAAACCAACCCCGCATCATCATCAAATAATTCGACTTGTGGCGCACCTGTTTCACCTATTACCGTGATACGAATAGTATTTGTATTTAGATTGGTAACTGTAACTTCACTAATTCCCGCAGTTGGTTTTTGTTGACGGAATGTATCACCACTAGGTAAGCGTAATTGAGTATTGGGAATGTCAATAATATAGCTATTCCCCTCACTCTTATTTGTAAGTTGCAGTTTATCTGATTGATTGGTTTCTAAAATTACCTCTATCCCTGTGTCCGTTGTTTGGGATTTGACACCTGTAATTTGAATGAGGGATTGAGCGAGCCATTGCTGAATATTGGTAGCAGGTTTTTCGATATCACTTAATTGAGAAATTTTAGAGATTGGTTTTTGGCTATCTTCAGCTAATACGGGTAAATTTACGCAGACTAAAGCCAAACCTGACATCCAAGCTAGTTTTTGCAATTGATTTAACATCACTCTACACACCACATCATTGGGGATTGGGGACTGGGAACTGGGGATTAGGAAGTAAGTATTGATAAATCCTCTGACTTAACTATTACCTGATACCTAATACCCTATGCCCATAGCATTAATTAATAATTACTAGCAACAAGATTACAGGAAAGTTAGGAGGTATGGGTGAATACTATGATCACTAGACGGAGTTTTTGCGATCGCTAGACGGAGTTTTTGCGTTAGGATCGTGGATTAAATAACCTTTAATTCTAAACAAACGATGCTCAATGGGATTGTACTTGGAGGTGTAGGGCGGATAATGAGCGATGCGAATTCGATGCCCAGTTCATTGACTAACGCC
>NZ_VIKX01000086.1 GCF_009711935.1 Dolichospermum sp. UHCC 0259
CGTTATTTGAGTCATGACACCCCGGAATGCGTAGCTAGTTCCCTGTCCTCTGCCCCCTGCCCCCTCCCTCCGTGACAACCCGACGGTATAAGAAAAATATGGAACAAGGTTACTCAGACAAAGCATACCGTTGGAATCGGGAAGAATACTCTAGCAAACGCCGCTTTGTGGATATTTGGTCTTTTGTCTTGACCTTGATGTTCAAAATTTGGCGCTATAACAAGGCTTGGAGTTACCCCGGTGGTGTAACAGAAGCCAAGCAAGCAGCTAGACGCAAAGCCCAAGCAATCTGGATTAAAACGACGTTTTTAGATTTGGGTCCGACTTTTATTAAGATTGGACAATTGTTTTCAACTCGTGCGGATATTTTCTCTGCGGAATATGTGGAGGAGTTATCTAAGTTACAAGATAGAGTCCCGGCATTTAGTTATGAACAGGTAGAAGGAATTATTGAGCAGGAATTAGGGAAGAAGATTTCCGTGCTGTTCCAAGATTTTGAACCTGTTCCCCTGGCTGCTGCTAGTTTGGGTCAAGTCCATAAGGCGATTTTGTATACTGGTGAGTCAGTGGTTGTCAAGGTGCAACGCCCTGGACTCAAAAAGCTGTTTGAAATTGATTTAGGCATTCTTAAAGGTATTGCTCGCTATTTTCAAAACCATCCCAAATGGGGACGGGGTAGAGATTGGATGGGTATATATGAAGAATGTTGTCGCATTCTTTGGGAAGAAATTGATTATCTGAATGAAGGACGCAACGCCGATACTTTTCGCCGGAATTTCCGTATTTATGATTGGGTAAAAGTACCGAGGGTTTATTGGCGTTATGCTACCTCTAGAGTGATTACTTTGGAGTATGTGCCGGGGATTAAAGTTAGTCAATATGATGCTTTAGATGCAGCGGGTGTGGATAGAAAAGCGATCGCTCGCTATGGCGCACAAGCCTATCTCCATCAACTTCTCAACAATGGCTTCTTCCACGCTGACCCCCACCCTGGTAATCTCGCAGTTAGTCCCGACGGCGCTTTGATTTTCTACGACTTCGGGATGATGGGAACAATTAAATCCAATGTTCGTGAAGGATTAATGGAAACCTTATTTGGTATCGCCCAAAAAGATGGAGACCGTGTGGTAAAATCTTTAGTTGATTTGGGAGCGATCGCCCCAGTTGATGACATGGGACCAGTCCGCCGTTCAGTCCAGTTTATGCTGGATAACTTCATGGATAAGCCCTTTGAAAATCAATCAGTGGCAGCCATTAGCGAGGATTTATACGAACTCGCTTATGATCAACCATTTAGATTTCCAGCAACTTTTACCTTCGTCATGCGTGCCTTTTCCACCCTCGAAGGAGTCGGTAAAGGTCTAGATCCAGAATTTAACTTTATGGAAGTTGCCCAGCCTTACGCCATGCAGCTTATGACAGATAACAGTAGTTCTGAGGGGAATAGCTTCTTGAATGAATTAAGTCGTCAAGCAGTCCAAGTCAGTAGCACTGCTTTAGGATTACCACGAAGATTAGAAGATACCCTGGATAAAATAGAACGAGGGGATATTCGACTAAGAGTTCGCTCCGTAGAAACTGAACGCCTGATACGGCGACAGAGTAATATTCAACTGGGAATAAGTTATGCTCTTATTATCAGTGGTTTTACAATTGCCGCTACAATTCTCCTCGTTAGCCATTATGTATGGTTAGCAAGTTTAATTGGTTTAATTGCCGCATCAGTTTCATTCATGCTGATTCGTTTGCTTTTACGCCTCGACCGTTATGATCGAATGTATTAATTAATTGTTCACGAAAAATCTATGAAACTTGAATCTACCGGTTGTACAGATCCGGGGCTTATTCGTGCTTATAATCAAGATTCCTACCATATTGACCCCGCAGGGCGATTCTTTATAGTTGCTGACGGGATGGGTGGTCATGCAGGAGGAGAAGAAGCCAGTCGCATTGCTACCGAAGAAATTCGTTCATATATCGATCAAAATTGGCAATCCTCCCAGTCTTCCTCAGCAATTTTAGAACAAGCTTTATCTACCGCCAATCAAGCCATAGTTAAAGACCAGCAAAATCATCCTGAACGGTCTGATATGGGGACAACAGCCGTAGTCATCATGATTCGTCCATCGGAATTACCCGTATGTGGTCATGTTGGTGATTCCCGTCTTTACCGTCTGCGAGAATCACAACTAGAACAAATTACAGAAGACCATACCTGGATTGCCAAAGCCCTGAAAATTGGCGATATTACTGCTGATGAAGCCAGAGTTCATCCCTATCGTCACGTTTTATCTAGTTGTTTAGGCAGAGAAGACCTCAACCACATTGATATTCAACCACTAACTCTAGAAAGTGGCGATCGCCTCCTCCTCTGTAGTGATGGACTTACAGAAGAACTCATAGATCAGAAAATTTTTCAATACATCAACGACGCACCCAATTTAGAACAAGCTGCTCACACCTTAGTTGAAGCCGCTAAAGAAGAAGGTGGACACGATAACATTACCGTTATCCTCGTGTCTGTAGAAGCCTAATAGGGGGTAGGAGTCAGGAGTCAGGAGTCAGGAGTCAGGAGGAAGAAAAGAAGAAAGAAGAAAAAAATTTCTCCCCTGCTCCCTGCTCCCTGCTCCCTGCCCCCTGCTCCCCTGCTCCCCTGCCTGCTCCCTGTTCCCTAAAAAAAAGTAAATATACTTAACAATTTGTTCAAATTGAGCATTTTTTATATTAGCAATTTGATAAAAATATTTTTAATCTCCACAAATTACCACAGGAGCTTAAATTTTTATAATTTCCACAATTGACATATTGCACCTTGTAGTCTGTCTTAATAAACAGCAAATAAGCGGTTAATACATCAGAGAATCCAGATCAGCAGCAAACATCAAACTTGCCTGTCTCTTAATTTCTCACCAATAACCCCTAAATATCAACCAACCCATAACTACTGTAACTTAAAGAATCTTCACCAAAATCAAACCATCAAACTTGCACAAATCCGCTCTCTGCGGAGTAGATTTTTGTATCGGTAAATACAGCAACACTACATACGTCAGAAAAATAAATTCAAAAAGATGGGCAAATTGTCAAATACTTGTTATCTTTCTTAATATAGAGAAACAAATGTCAGGCAAAATCTAGCCCAAAGATGACCTCTTAGGACTTTTATCTAATTCAACAGATTGCAAATCAAGGCAACAAGGAATTTAAATCACAAGCAACAGCCTGTTTTACCTAAAAATTCCCGATTGCCAACTTTTCAATTCTGTGATCAATTTCGATTTTACACATTGTTTGTTTTGGAGTTCATTGTCAGTAACCCAGCCCTAAAGGGACTGAGCTTGCAAGAGTAATCAAGCAAGCTGTGCTGACCAGACCACCCTGACCTACTTGCCCTGAGCGAAGTCGAAGGGAGTCTCGTGGTAGCCGTTATTTGAGTCATGACACCCCGGAATGCGTAGCTAGTTCCCTGCTCTGTCATTTGCAATTAAACAGTTTTAAGGTCACTGAAACAGTGTTGCAAGTCTAAAAAGCTTTTATAACTGGTCTAAGCTAACATTACCCCAGAAATGGGAGGCTCTTTGGAGCAAAACATTATGCGTACAGAGTTGGAGAATTTGAATCGGTAATTGTCCCGTTGAAAGTACATTACAAAAGTACCCCGAATTTCCTAACTCCAAGGCGGTAATGAGAAAATATTCAATTCAAGGCGGTTAAAACCGCACAACTCGTTTCCCTCTCAGGTTTGAAGACACTGAGTTTCCCACCTACTGCGAGGTTTTATGAATCAACGAACTGAACTATCTTTGGAACAGCAATTTAGCATTCGCTCCTTTGCCACACAAGTCCGACACATGAGCCACGAACAAGCTCAAGATTTTTTGGTCAAACTATATGAGCAAATGGTCGTTCGTGAAGCAACTTACCAAGAAATGCTCAAACATCAATGGGGTCTAGAATCAGATCCCAATATGGCATAGAGTTACTAATGATTGACACTCTCAGGTCTAAAGACACTGAGATTCTTTAATCAACGAGCCAACTTACAATTACTGGATTACTCCAACAAAAACAGAGGTTGATTCTCCTAAAGCTTTAATTCCGATATGCCCTACCGTACTCGATTTTTGCATTTCATTTTTCACCAAATTTAGCTTTCCTAAACTGCAATACCGTTAGGTATGACTACGCACTCAACCACATAAGTTAAGTTTTTACGTCGTTTAGTTATACTTAAATTCTGGAATTGGTGAAATATTATCACATCCATTGTTACCGGTCAATGAATTAAGCGAATAAATTCGCTCGTGTCGCTTGTATCTCAGCACGCTTTGTGACTGAGCTTTACTCTTACCGGATATTTCTGTAACTTTTCTTGTATCGCAGTGGGCGACCTCCTTCTCTTGCTCGTTTCCAGACAGGAAAAAAGCTGGGGATGTTGGGGCGTTAACTTCGATTACTACTACAGTATTATGATTGCTCCTCCAATTAATTCTTCATTTTCTAATTCTTCATCCTGACTCCTGACTCCTGACTGGTCACTGAGCGAAGCCGAAGTGCTGACTCCTGACTCCTGACTGGTCACTGAGCGAAGCCGAAGTGCTGACTCCTGACTCGGTGACTCCTAAGATCATCAACCAGAAATATCAAATGAAGAATTAGTATCAATTGTTTCTAACTTAGCTAATATTTGAGGTTTAATTTTTTCATATTCTTTTTTCAATAGATTTTTACTAATTTGAGCATTCGTTGATAAAGTTGAACCCTGACTAGAAACAAGCCACTCTTGCAATCTTTTTCTTTGAGCCGCAGCAATATTTGATTGCAATATATGTGTGCAAGGATGAGGAGTTTCTTTAGCGAAGAATAATAAACGATATTGCCCGGTGTTGTACAGTAATCGAGTGATTTCTTGTCCAGGACTAGTTTTGAGATCCAAATAATAAGGCAACCATTTAGCCCCATGTTGACGACTATAAATAACTGTAATCCATAACATGACAGGATGGGGAGAAGAAATAAAGAGAAATTGATTGTAGCGAGTACAAACTAGACGTTTTTGAATTTCTTCTTGGGGTAGCATCACCCATAAAGCTGGTAACAAAGTTTTGTCATGGTAAATGGGTTGAATAAATACGATATTCGCAATTGGTTTATTGTGTGGCCAAGTAACTAACTGCGTTATGTCATTATGAATTGAATATCTCTGTAGTTCGACTTGTGTGTTGTGATCTGTAATGGGAATTGTCAGCAGATCGGTTTTTATTTTCTCTACTGCTCCGGGAACTACAGGAACTACAGGAACATTAGGTTTAATAATGTCTTGAGCATTTTGATATACAAAAGCATTATTATGAATAATAGGAGTATCGTTGACGATATTAGGCGTTTCTTCTTGCTGTTCTACGGTAGCAAGAATATTAATAATTTCATTGATACTTTGGGGACGTTCACTGGGTTTTTTGCATAAACAATTCATGATTACATCTTCTAATTGCTTGGGTAGGTGCAAATTAGGAGAAATTTCTGCAAAGGAACAGGGTTTTTCAAAAGTGTGGGCTTTATACCATGCGCCAAAGCTGTTGGTTGATGCCACCACAGGAATTTTACCAGTCAGCATTTCAAACATCATGATCCCAAAACTGTAGATATCAGAACGACTATCTAATTCTTTACCTTCAATTTGTTCAGGAGAAGAATAAGCCAAAGTTCCTAAATAGAACTTGGTATGGTCACTATCAGACATTAGTAATTTAGCAATACCAAAGTCTAAAACTTTGACTAATTCTCCAAAACTGGGGTCTTGAGTCACCATGATATTACCG
The DNA here is from genome assembly GCF_009711935.1 of Dolichospermum sp. UHCC 0259. GTDB lineage: Bacteria > Cyanobacteriota > Cyanobacteriia > Cyanobacteriales > Nostocaceae > Dolichospermum. The sequence goes on from NZ_VIKX01000086.1 coordinate 5,823, forward strand.
GGTTTAATATCACGATGGATGATTGGACAAATTTCTCCATCTACAGGAATACCATCATGAGCGCACTGTAGTCCTAAACCAATTTGCTTGGACATACTGAGAAATCTGGGTAAACTTAGATGTTTTTTGCGAATGATTTGACCTAATGTTTGTCCTTTTAGATATTCCATAACGTAGTATGTTTCATCTACCCCATAGTCCATGACTCGGACGATATGGATGCTTTTTTGACCAAGTAAGGCACAAGTTTTAGCTTCTCGCTCAAATCGTTCTTGTAAACGCATCCTTTCGTTTTGGATGGATAAAGTTAAAAACTTGACTGCAACGGGGACACCTCCCAGCAACGTATCCTTAGCACGATAAACTCGTCCCATTGCACCAGAGCCAATTAGCTCTTGTAGTTGGTAACGGTTTCCGAGTAAGCGACCAATGTTGGGGTCTGACATAGAAAATTCGACTCCAATGTTTAACAGTTCAGGGGATAGTTTTGTAGGTTTTGGTGATTAGAAAGTAGGTTGAAAACCTGAGAATTAAAACCGAAAATCCGTCAATTCCAAATTAGAGTCTAATTTAGACAAGAGTTTATCAGTTGATTATTTCACTTTTAGGGTATATTTACGCATTCTTTTCAATTTTACTTATATTTTTACGTAAAATTGCTGGCTTTATAACTAGTACGTTTTTACTATCATGGTTACTTGCCAGTAAAATTACTGATTAAGTTTAGAAGTAGAATCTTTGAAGTACAACTAGCACCGCAGGGCGGAAGTCAAAAGTCAAAAGTCAAAAGTCAAAAGTCAAAAATAATAGTTCATAGGCTTTTTAGTGATTGAGAATGGTTGGCTTATTTACGCCGCAGTGTACTAGTAGTTCGTCAAAGTTATTTTGACGGGTAATAATAGGAAAAAACTTCTGTTTTCCCTCCCCTACTCCCCCTGCCCCTCTTCTCCCCCTGCTTGCCTAAGACAATTATTTACATTCACCTACTTAATGTAATTGGCGTTCTAGATTAGCTTCTATTGTACTGTCTAAAAAATGACCAACAAGAATACCACTAGTTAAGTAATACTGATTATCATTAATTCGATGTAGAGTTTCAAATCCACTGCGTCTTTGACGATCGCTCAATACCCAATAACGTTGCACAATTGTATCTGGACAAATCCAGCCTTCACCTTCTATTTGTCCTAGAATATTATGCTGAAGTAAAAAATTATACTGGCGTTCTCCGTCATGTAATCGTCCTTTATATTGAAAAGAGATTTCTGGGCGATCGCTGTTAGGAAAGATTAATTTTGTAGCCATAGAGAACCAATTATCTCGATTCCAAACCACTAATGTTAAACCTTTCAAGGGAATTGGTTGACTATTGCGCTCCAACCAGTTGCCTTGGATCACCCACCGTCCTGGTTCTAATAAAAAAGTATGCCCCACCTGGTAAATCCTTTGTTTTAATCCAGCACAGTCGAAGTTGAGAACTACTTGCTAGTCTTCTGCAAGAAAAGAGAAGAATATAGACTAAATTAGCGATAATTATTGTGAATTTCCCCTAAAAGCATCTCTTGATATGCTCCTGTGACTGCGGGTAAGTTACCAGGAATGTTGATGTTTCGCCAGTATGCTAAAACCGCAAAAGCGATCGCCTCTTTAAATGCAGCGCTTAAGCCAAATTCATCTGTAGTTGAAACTGGAATATTACCCAACAACAACTTTAAGCGATTTTTTAAGTAACTATTACGACTGCCACCACCACATAATATTACCTTATGTGGTCTTCTGGGGAGGAAACTATCATAACTATGGACAATAGAAACTGCCGTTAATTCGGTGATAGTTGCTAAAAAATCTGCGGAATTGAGTTGGTAGATTTGGGCATCCTGTAAGCAATCATGCAAGTAAGTAAGACCAAATAACTCCCGTCCAGTAGATTTGGGTGGTGGTAAATGGAAATATTCATGACTTAGCCATTGTTCCACCAAGGGGTAACAGGGTGTACCACTGGCTGCCCAATCGCCATTATCATCATAGCTTTTAGTGCCATTTGTAAAATGCTGTACGGCTAGATCCAATAAACTATTACCTGGACCTGTATCCCAGCCGCGAATTTGCGACAACCAATCATCATTACGGGCGGGAAGATACGTAACATTACCAATACCTCCAATATTTTGAATACAACGTTCTTCCTGGGGATGACTAAGTAAATAGGCATCTACTTTAGGAACAAGGGGCGCACCATGACCATAAGCAGCTATATCTGCTATTCTGAAATTACTGACAGTAGTAATACCTGTTAAGTGGGCAATTAACGCGCCCCGTCCCAGTTGGCAGCTATAACCCAGTTCTTCTCGTCCTTGGGGTGGACGATGGTAAACAGTTTGACCATGAGAACCGATGAGAGTGGCACTGGGATGACCAATCTGAATATGTTGAGCCGCTTGGGCAAAGTTATGAGCGATCGCATCATCTATTGCGGCTAAATCTGCCATTGACACCGCCGTACCAGCCCCCAGCCCAAGAATGTGTTCTCTGAGATCAGGGGAGTAGGGATAGGTTTCCCCTGCGAGTAATGTCACCTTCAAATCCAAATCTCTACCGGAAACTTCTACGAAAGCGGTATCTATCCCATCTACAGACGTACCACTCATTAAACCAATTACGCGAGTCGGTTGCATTGACTCAAATACTTTTATGAATTTGCGATCGTAGTGTAATTGATCCTATTACTTATGTCAAAACAAGACTTTTACTATGCTTGAACTTAAAAATTTACAGCGGAAGTATTAAAGATTATGTAAAATTTGGATAAGGATTACATAAATAAGATGTAATAAGTTATACGAATAATGCAAATTTTCCATGCGGATTTTATATACATGACAAAAACATACTAAATATTTCAGTTCATGTATTGATATAAATATTACATCATTTAAGATTTATGAAAACAACAGGATGTAGAATATATGTGCTTATTTATATATTCTTTCATAAAAATCAAAAACAAATATCATCAATTCAAATGTTTTACTTATCTAACAAACAATAAAAATTGAGAATATCAATTTATCCTGAAAGCAGCCTGTCAAAAGCTTGTAATCTGTTTAAAGAACCTCATGATGTTACCTGAACCCTATTGTAAATGTCCTCTTATTCAAATACTGGCGTAAAAATACTGAAACTATTTTTGACAAAATATCTGATATATACTAACAACAGTTTTACTAGTTAAAAAATATCATATTTAACTCAATCTCAATGCTGGCCGATTACAGAATATTAACCAATATAGCCACAGTACACTTAGCGATATAGACAAATAAAATACTTGACAGACTGGACAAATAAAATAATAGTTAAAGAAGTATACATTAAGTTCTTTTTCTCCGGGAAAGTACATTATACCCAGTGTAATCATCATCTTCAGAAGAATCATCAAGCGAAATATTTTTATCCGCTGATATTTCTTTTGATAGTTGTAAGTTTGTCATCCTATTAGTTTATGAATTCATTACTCCCGAAGATAGTCAGGAAAAATCAAGTTATCAACAGGTAATAGCACTATGTTATTGAGTGATATTCTTTATAGCCTTCAACCTCAGCCTAAAATCTATTTATAACAAGTCTTTAACCTTGCCCGTACCTATTTAATCAATCACTAATGTACTCCAATCATTCAATATCCCGTATAACACTCAGGTAAACTTATATCATGAAAGACCTTGCAATAAGTAATCAAACCTTACTTAGTGATAGCCTCAATGAAGCTAAATTAGATTTACGCGCCCCTGATTTCGCTACCATCCGTAAAGGAAAATGGTGGCTAAGATTACTGATTATTATTTCAGTAGACATTGCTTTATTATTAATCGCTTGGATGTTAGCTGAATATAATGCACCTTGGCTGGGACAGCACGAATATTTGTCTATGTTGACAGCTATTTTTATTCAAATAGCATCATTATATTTTCAAGGTAATTATGAATCATTCACAAGTGCTGGCACAAAATCAGATAATTATGGAAATATTATCAAAACAATGTTTTCTGCCCATTGTGTGATCTTAATGTATTGTTTTTTATATCAACCAATTGAAGATATTACCCGATCAACATTAATATTTTTCTGGTTCATCAGTACATTTTTAGTTTGTGCTGGTAGATTAGTCATGAATATCGGTTTTGACTATCTGCAACGCAGGAAAAATATTGCCTGTGATCCAGTTTTTGTAATTTGCAGTTCCCAAGAAAAAGAACAAGTTTTTAGCTTTATTCAACAAGAAAATCGTTACACAATAGCGGGAAGCGATAGTGCTAAATGCCTAGATAGAAAAAATCGCCAAAAAACTTTAGATAAACTCAATAAACTGGGAATAACAGAAGTTTTTATTTCTTGGGATGCTATTCAAAATAGAATGTTTTTATGTTGGTTATTCCAAGCATCTGGGATTACAGTCAATTTTTTACCTGTAGAAATCAAAGCAATTTATCGAGATTTAGAAGTACACAACGTTGGGGGCATGAATTGTTTAAGTTTTGTCTGTCCATTAATTATTGGTAAAGATTTCTGGATTAAGCGCACTTTTGACATTTTCTTTGCCACTTTATTTCTCATTTTCACCTTTCCTGTATATTTAGCGATCGCCACAGCAATTAAATTAGACTCTCCAGGTCCAGTATTTTATCAACAAACTCGTATAGGGTTACGCAGAAAGGAATTTAAAGTGTGGAAATTCCGCACCATGCGAACAGATGCAGACAAAATGCAAAAAGAACTAGAAGCCTTAAATGAAACCAAAGATGGCGTTTTATTTAAAATCAAAGATGATCCTCGCGTCACTCAGATAGGCAAATTTCTCCGTCGTTACAGCCTAGACGAACTACCTCAACTATTTAATGTTGTCCTGGGAGAAATGAGTCTCGTTGGTCCTCGTCCCTTACCTACTAGAGACGTAGACAAATTTTCCGAAGGTCATTTTATCCGTCAAGAAGTGTTACCCGGTGTCACTGGGATGTGGCAAGTTTCAGGACGTTCTGATATCTTAGATTTCGATCAAGTCATCAAACTTGACCTCAGATACATTGAAAATTGGTCACTGTGGTTAGATTTTCAGATTTTGTTCAAAACCGTGCAGGTAGTTTTGAACAAAGAAGGAGCCTATTAGAACTTCTATGGAAACAGCAAAACCCAGCCTCAAAAAATTAGGACTTGTCAAAAGACAAGCCGTAACATCAACATCAGCACAGTGGATAAAAACAGAACAATTATCTGACCATCCCTTACCCTTGTTAGTAACACCAGCAATAGATGGATTAGACCTCATAAATTGGACTCAAAATCATCAAGATTGGCTAAAAACACAACTTCTCAAACATGGAGGCATACTTTTTCGTAATTGTCACATTAAAGACATAGATGGGTTTCAGAAATTTATGGACTCCATCTCCAGTGAATTGCTAGATTATACATATCGTTCTACACCTCGTAGTCAAGTTAATGGTAAAATCTATACCTCCACAGAATACCCAGCTAACCAAAGTATTCCCCAACATCATGAAATGGCCTACTCCCGTAACTGGCCCATGAAAATTTGGTTCTTCTGTATCACAGCTTCGGAAACAGGAGGAGAAACGCCCATAGCCGATGGTCGTCGAGTATTTGCACGGATTCCTGCCAAAATCAAGGATAAATTTATAGCCAAAAAAATAATGTATGTTAGAAACTATGGAGATGGACTTGATTTAACTTGGGAAAATGTTTTCCAAACCAACAATCAAGATCAAGTCGAACAAATCTGTCGTCAACGAGGCATTGAATGGGAATGGAAACAGAATAATCGTCTGACAACTAAACAAATATGTCAAGCAGTAGCTACTCACCCACAAACAGGAGATGTAGTTTGGTTTAACCAAGCCCACTTATTTCATATTTCTAGTTTGTCCCCACAAGTTCAGGAACTGCTATTAGCAGGTTTTGGAGAAGAAGGACTACCACGCAACTCCTATTATGGTGATGGTTCTCCAATTGAAGAATCTTTTTTGCAAGAAATTAGGGAAATATATGATCAAGAAATGGTAATGTTTCCTTGGCAATCAGGGGATATTCTCATGCTTGACAATATGTTAGCCTCTCATGGACGCACACCATTTACAGGTTCACGTAAAGTGGTTGTCGGTATGGCTGAAGAATATAGCAATTCTAATTTTTAGCCTAATTTTGCAGTTTAATCTTGTGTTTTTGTTAATTATATAGCTGGAGCGATTTTCGGGTAAATGAGCCACATTTTTTTGTCTCACGCAGAGGTGCAGAGAGAAATCAAGAGTAGTTTTTCACTCTCCCCCCACTTTCGAGAGTTTATAGGGTAGGTAGAAGTAGG
>NZ_VIKX01000087.1 GCF_009711935.1 Dolichospermum sp. UHCC 0259
TAATCCGTATAATCCGTGATCAAAAATACCAACCTAATCCCCAAATCCCTAATTAGCCTTGATAGGGATTATCAAGTCTATCTACAGAAACATTAACAGATAATGGTAGACGACCGGGGTTTAAACCTAGAAGAATAAAAATAATAGCGTAGACTTATAGCATAACGAAAAATTAAAATCCGTGAAATCCCTTAATCCGTATAATCCGTGATCAAAAATACCAACCTAATCCCCAAATCCCTAATTATCTTTGATAAGGATTATCAAGTCTATCTACAGAAACATTAACAGATAATGGTAGACGACCGGGAT
>NZ_VIKX01000088.1 GCF_009711935.1 Dolichospermum sp. UHCC 0259
AATCGTTATGTCCGGTATTGTCGGCATCGGCTTTTTCATCTGGGATGCCTATCAACCTGCCCCCTGCCCCCTGCCCCCTTCCTTCTGCTATATAAGATTCTTTAGAGGATCAAGTAGCTAGGACTAAGACAGAACCACGCTCAATCTTAGCTTGGTAAGTTTTCAGTGGTTTTTTAGCAGGGCCGTCTTGTGCCTTGCCATCACGAGCAAATTTTGCCCCATGACAGGGACAAACAAATTTACCTTCCTTGGCTTTCCAGTCAATCGTACAACCTTGATGAGTACAAGCTGGATTCACAGCAATCAAATTTTTGGCGGTTTTAGATGTGCCAACTACCAATACTGCACCAATTGGGGAATTTTCTACCAAGAGTTGACCAGTTTTGTCTAATTGTGCCACAGTACCCACCTTTTGCCAGCCTTTAGTAGCAGCATTAGATCCAGCATTAGCTGATGTACTGGTATCGGGAGAACAGGCTGCAATTGCGACAGGTAAGGAACTAGCTAAACAACCTAATCCCACCCAATTTATAAATTCACGACGTTTCATATTTGCTAGTAATCAGTATGTGATTTTTCATCTATTATTACTGGCAAAGGTTGATAATGTCATTTTTTAGCTATAATCCCCTTCCTATAACTAAGTAGGTTGGCGTTAAAAATTGTCGTTGGGATAAGGCAGGAGGCAGGGAGCAGGGGAAAAATTTCTTCCTTCTTCTTCTTCTTCCTTCTTTCTCCTGACTCCTGACTCCTGACTCCTTGATTCCTGACTCCTGACTCCTACTGTAATAATTCTCCGTTATCAAAAATGGTGATCATCAAATTTATCTATGGATGAAGATGTCATTCTATAGTTAACATCAAAATTATCTATTTCATGCCTTATTTATGTGATTAAATCAACCTAAAGTTACGGGAATCATAGTTGAGAATAATCATTGTCATCAATCAAAGAATATATATAAAAAACTTGTTATAAAATTAAGTCTAAATTATAAATTTTTACTTATATGTCTAATCTAATATTTATTTAATAATTACCTTGCAAAGTTGATCCATTTCCTAAAAAAAACTGTAAACTAATTTTAATTGGTTCAGAGATTGTTTTGCATCTTAACCCAACGACCCAAGGTAATTAAACTTTGTTCCCATAGCGAAATCAGCCTTTTAATACCGAAAAGGCTATTTTTTTAGTGCATTAGCCAGAGATTCTTATAATCTTCCTTTAATTGTGATGTCTAATGTATGACTAAAAAATATGCTTAAAAAATAACTTTGTAAATCAAGGAAATGTATTTATGTCTGAATTTTTTAATCAGGTTTCTCGTCGTAAGTTCATAGTCACTGCTGGAGTTTCAGCCAGTGCAGTATTACTCAAAGGCTGTTTAGGAAATCCACCGGAAACAGGTGGTAATTCTCCAACATCAGCAGTTCAACCAGTTGCTAATATTAGCCCAGAACAAAAACCAGAAACCACAAAAGTTAAACTTGGATATATTCCCATTGTTGAGTCTGCACCATTAATAATTGCTTTAGAAAAAGGCTTTTTTACGAAGCATGGGATGTCAGATGTAGAACTTTCTAAACAAGCTTCTTGGGGTTCAGCAAGAGACAACGTAGAAATTGGTTCTGCTGGTGGTGGTATTGATGGTGGTCAATGGCAAATGCCCATGCCACACTTAATTACAGAAGGAAAAATTACTAAGGGTAATAAACCAATACCCATGTATGTTCTAGCGCAGTTAGTTACTCATGGTAATGCAATTGCGATCGCCAACAAACATCTAGGGAAAGGTATTAGCTTAAAACTTGATGCAGCTAAACCCCTATTTGCCCAACTCAAATCCTCCACACCCTTCACCGCAGCTTTCACATTCCCCCACGTTAACCAAGACTTATGGATTCGCTACTGGTTATCAGCTAGTGGAATTGACCCAGATGGAGATGTCAAATTATTAACAGTACCAGCAGCGCAAACCGTCGCTAACATGAAAACCGGCACAATGGACGCTTTCAGCACCGGCGACCCCTGGCCATTCCGCCTTGTTAACGACAAAATTGGCTTCATGGCGGCATTAACAGCCGAAATTTGGAAAAATCACCCCGAAGAATATTTTGCCATGAGAGGCGATTGGGTTGACCAACATCCCAAAGCTACAAAAGCCTTATTAAAAGGGATTATGGAAGCCCAACAATGGTTAGATAACTTTGATAACCGCAAAGAAGCCGCAGAGATTCTCGCCGTTAAAAAGTATTTTGGTTTATCCTCCCCAACAGTTCTGGCTGACCCATTCCAAGGTAAATATGATATGGGTGATGGTCGGAAAATAGACGATAAATCAATGGCTGCCTATTACTGGAAAGATGCTAAAGGTAGTGTTTCTTATCCTTACCAAAGTCATGATTTATGGTTCATTACCGAAAACGTCCGTTGGGGATTTTTGCCACAAGATTACATTACCAATGGTGCAGCCAAGGCTAAAGAATTAATCAAAAAAGTGAACCGCGAAGATATTTGGAAAGAAGCAGCTAAAGAATTAGGAATACCTGCGGCTGACATTCCTACCAATACCTCTCGTGGAGTAGAAGAATTTTTTGATGGAGTCAAATTCGACCCGGAGAAACCAGAAGAATATCTCAAGAGTTTAAAAATCAAAAAAGTCAGCGTTTAATAGATAAATATATCTAAAAAAGTAGAGATGTTCCCTATAAAGTCTCTACACGGGTTTACAAAATGCAGATTTAACTTTCACAAAATACCCATTAACCATTCATAAATTTGAGGAAAAATCCATGACCATAGCCCAAAAACGTGCCACAAGTCCTAAATTCGAGAATAAATTTTTATCGGGTTTACAAAAACAACTTCCTGAACTTATCCCCCCAGCTATTGCGTTATTTATCTTTCTAGCCATTTGGCAAGTATTTTCTTGGACTCCAGGGGCAACATTACCCGGACCAATTCAAGTTGTTCAAGATACTTGGATCTTGATTTTATATCCCTTCTATGACAAAGGAGGCACTGATAAAGGACTTTTTTGGCAAATCTGGGCTAGTCTCCAACGGGTTGCTATTAGCTATACATTGGCGGCGATTGTGGGTATTGGTGTGGGTGTTTTGATTGGTGTTAATAAAACCATGTCAAAAGCTTTAGATCCTTTGTTTCAGTTATTAAGAACAGTTCCTCCTTTAGCTTGGGTTCCTATTTCTTTAGCAGCATTACGCCAAAACGAACCAGCAGCATTATTCGTAATTTTCATCACCGCAATTTGGCCGATCCTCATTAACACTGCGGTGGGTGTAACGCAAATTCCTCAAGACTATAACAACGTTGCTAAAGTTCTCCAACTTTCTAAAAAAGAGTATTTCTTTAACATCTTAATTCCCTCCGCATTACCATACATTTTTACAGGGTTAAGAATTGCCATTGGTTTAGCTTGGTTGGCGATTATTGCGGCAGAAATCGTTATGTCCGGTATTGTCGGCATCGGCTTTTTCATCTGGGATGCCTATCAAAATAACAACGTTAGTGAAGTAATTTTGGCTTTAGTTTATATCGGTGTTGTTGGTTTAATCCTAGATAAACTCATGGCTGCATTACAAAACTGGATTTTACCAGAACAAAAGTAGAGAATGGGAGCAGAGGAGCAGAGGAGAATATTTTTCTTCCTATTACCAATTACCAATTACCAATTACCAATTACCCAATACTAAAACTATGTCTATATTTGTTGCTGTTGATCAAATTGATAAAGTTTTTGAATTAACTGGCGGCGGTCAATATATCGCCCTGAAAAACATTAATTTAGAAATCAAAAAAGGTGAATTTATCTCTCTTATTGGTCACTCTGGTTGCGGTAAATCAACGCTTTTAAATATGATTGCCGGTTTAGATTTGCCCACAGAAGGATTAGTAACTCTGGAAGGACAAAGGATTAAAAAACCAGGACCAGATAGAATGGTAGTATTTCAAAACTATTCGCTTTTACCTTGGCGAACAGTGAGAGAAAATATTGCCTTAGCAGTAGATTCAGTATTAAATGGAATGCCCGCAGCCGAACGGAAAGAAATCATCGAACAGCATATAGATATGGTAGGTTTACGTCCCCATGCTGATAAACAACCAGGGATGTTATCAGGTGGACAAAAACAACGAGTAGCGATCGCTCGCGCCTTGGCAATTCGTCCTAAACTATTACTATTAGACGAACCCTTCGGTGCTTTAGATGCCCTAACTCGCGGTAATTTGCAAGAACAATTAATGCAAATTTGCGAAGAAAACGAAGTTACCGCCGTCATGGTGACACACGACGTAGACGAAGCCGTTTTGTTATCTGACAGAATTGTCATGTTAACCAACGGACCAGAATCAAAAATTGGCGACATTTTAGAAGTAGATATTCCTCGTCCTCGTAAACGCATGGAAGTAGTAAAACATCCCAGTTACTACACCTTACGAAGTGAAATGATTTACTTCCTTAACCAACAAAAACGAGTCAAAAAAATTCGGGCGCGGAAAACCGCAGCAGTGGTTCGTCATGGTTTAGAAAAAGTTAATTTAGAAATTGGCTTCTTACCCATTACAGCTTGCGCCCCCCTGGCGATCGCCAAAGAAAAAGGCTTTTTCATCAAACATGGTCTGGATGAGGTTAATTTAGTCCGGGAAAGCAGTTGGCGGGGAATTGTAGACGGGATGACGGGGGGATATTTAGATGCGGCACAAATGCCCTCTGGAATGCCAATGTGGTTAAGTTTGGGAGGCAATAAAAACGAACCCTTACCCGTTGTCACCGCCCTCACGATGACCCGCAACGGTAACGCCATCACCTTAGCAAAACGCTTTTATGAAGAAGGTGTACATAGCTTATCCGACTTCAAAAAATACCTCCTAAAAACCCGCGAACAAACACACAGAATGGGTGTAGTTCATCCCGCATCCATGCACAATTTACTCCTCCGTTATTGGTTAGCAGCAGGAGGAATTGATCCCGACAATGATGTGGATATGAAAAATATCCCCCCTGCCCAAATGGTAGTAGATTTAAAAGGTGGAACTATTGACGGTTATTCTGTAGGTGAACCTTGGAATTATCGGGCAGCAGTTGAAGGTTCAGGCTTTACAATTGCCACAGATTTAGAAGTTTGGTTAGGACACCCCGGTAAAGTTTTAGGCGTGCGAGAAGATTGGGCAGAAGCTTATCCGAATACCCATATTGCCTTAACCAAAGCCTTATTAGAAGCTTGCCAATATTGTGCAGATCCTGCCAATGCCCAAGAAGTCCGGCAAATTTTAGCAAGTCGGGATTATGTCAGCACAGATATTGAATATATCCAACTGGAAAACCCCAGTAGTGATAGTTGTGACTTAGATTATCCGATGCGGGAATATGCCCATCACCAATTTTATTCCGAGTCTGCCATTAACCGCCCCAGTCGGACAGAACAAATTTGGATTATGACTCAATTAGCGAGGTGGGGTGATACTCCCTTCCCCAGAAACTGGGTAGAAATCGTCGAACGAGTGTGTCGAGTCCGCGTTTTCAGTACAGCAGCCAGAGAACTAGTGGTCTGTCAGTTTTCTATTTGTG
>NZ_VIKX01000089.1 GCF_009711935.1 Dolichospermum sp. UHCC 0259
GTAAAGGATTCACAGAATTAACACACTACCCTGTTGCGAATAAATTAACCCTATTTGCAGGGACAGGTGCGGAAGTATCGGATGCTTTTCCTGCGGTTACACCCTTCTCTGGAGAGGGTCAGGAATCTATCTCTCGGTTTGCGAATTTAAACCCTGTTCTACGGGTTTCTGGAGGCACTTCTGGTTCTGGTTTAGCCTCTGCGGCTGGGTTTATTTACAGTATATCTCCGCAGCTTGATTTGAGAGCTTTATACGGTAATGTGAATGCGAATCTGCCTCAACGTGCTGCTGATATAGATCCTGGAGTTTCTGGTACACCTTTAGGCTCTGGGGTGTTTAGTGGTAGTGCTGTTATATCTACACAATTAACTTTCAAACCTACTAAATCCATAGATATTGGCTTAAACTATGCGAATAGTTATCACGAAATCAATATTTTGGGGACGGGATTAACTAGTAGTGATATTGGCTCAAGTTTTTCTAGCGGCGCTATGGCAGGTGTGCGTTTGGGAACTCCTGTAAAACTCAATTCTTTTGGTGGAACTGTTAATTTCCGGTTTTCTCCGAAGGTGGCTTTAGCTGGTTATGGTGCAGCTATGTTTGTGGATGATTCTTCTCCTGACCCTGCTGTAAATGCTTCCACAACCTTTACGAGTTGGATGGTGGGTTTACACTTTAATGATTTAATCAAACAGGGTAACAATGCTGGTTTGATTTTTGGACAACCGCTATATCGGACAAGTGCTAGTGGGTCTGCTACACTGGCTGATGCGGGAGTGAGTAGAGCTATGCCTTATCATGTGGAAGGTTATTACCGTTTCCGGGTTAATGATAATGTAAGTATTACTCCAGGTGCAATTGTGTTGTTTAATCCTGAAGGAAACAGTAATAATCAAACTACTGCTGTAGGGGTTCTGCGGACTACTTTTACTTTCTAGAATACCGATTCGGTAATGATAGACTCAAAAAAACCGGTTTAATCATTAGATTCCATCGGTAAGGTGTTTAGCAATGCTAAACAACTACAAGTAGTTTCAGGGAATAGGACATTTTCTGTTCCCTGTTTTTTACTGCCTTTTTTGTAAATTTTTCGCAAAACATTATATTAATCCAATATATATTAATCTCATACAGTAAAATAGCCTAGAGAGTAATAAACTAAGTATTAACCATTATGAATTTGCCAAAATATTTCCCGTATGTAAGAAAACTAATCAGCATTATTTCACCAACACTATTAATTACATCTGCCTTGCCTACACAGTTGGTGGCACAGCCATTACCAATGAAAATAAGTCTGGAGTTCCCGTCTGGAGAATCCAAAGGCACACCTAAATCAACACTCGGTGGAGGAAGACGAGGAAATTCATGTCTCATCCGTGACAAAAAGAAACCATCTTTAACTGCCTTAATGCCCAACCGAAGTAATAAAAGTATTACAGTTTCCGCAACTCCAGAATTCTATTTTTATGTCCCCGCAAGTACCGCAACTACCGGAGAATTTGTCATCAGATCCGGTGAAGAAGATGGTTATGAAACAACCTTTCAACTGCCTAGTAAATCAGGAATAGTAAAACTGCAACTCCCCTCCCAATTCTCTCTCAAAACAGATTTAACATATAAATGGTACTTTACAATTATTTGTGATGATTCTGACAGAAGTGCCGATGAGTATACACAGGGAACAATAGAACGAACAGCAATCAGTACATCATTGAACAAGGCTCTTCAGCAAGCAACACTTCTAAAACAAGCAGAAATTTATGCTCAGTATAAGATTTGGCCGGAAACCCTCAGCAAAATTGTCCAGTTACGCACCGAAAAGCCAAATGAATGGAAAGAACTTTTAAAATCAGTTAATTTAGAGGCAATAGCCGAAGAACAGCTAGTTGATTGTTGCCAATTAAGTCCTAAACCTAAGTAAAAATGGATGCAAACAATCTGAAAAATTTTCTTTGGCAAGGACGCGGCTTGTGGAGTACCACACCAGTAATTGCCATTACAGTAATTCTCATCCGTTTTGTAGGTTTATTGCAGGGCTGGGAATGGGGAGTTTTTGACCAATATGTACGTTGGCGACCTTCACAAGCTCGTGATAACCGCATTGTTATTGTTGGTATTGATGAACAAGACTTGGATAATCTCAAACAAGCAACAATTACAGATCAAGTCTTAGCTAACTTCCTCAACAAACTCAAAGCCAGAAAACCAAGAGCTATTGGACTCGATGTGTATCGTAATTTACCTGAGTCACCTGGGACTTCAGAATTAGAACAGGTGTTTAAATCTACTCCTAATCTAGTTGGTATCGAGAAAGTAGTAGGAAAAAACAAATACGAACGAGTCGCACCACCACCAGTCCTCAAATCTTTGGGTCAAGTGGGTGCAAATGACTTAGTGGTTGATTCTGATAACAAGGTGCGACGCGCTTTAATGTATTATACAAATACAGAAACTAAGGAAACCGTTTACAGTTTCAGCTTACATTTAGCTTTGCGTTATCTGGAAAAAGAAGGAGTTCGCGCCAGCAAAGATTTTCGACTAGGGAAAACTAAATTTATTCGTTTTGAAAGTAATGATGGTGGTTATGTTCATGCTAATGCTGGTGGATACCAGATATTAATGAACTATCGAGGAAACAACAATTACTTCGACACCGTTTCCATGAGAGATATTATGGAAGACAAAGTACCTGCTGGTTGGGGGAGAGATCGTATCATCCTAATTGGGTATACAGGAGAGAGTTTGAAAGACTCATTTTTTACCCCTTTCAGCAGCGAACTTCTCAGCTTTTCAAAACAAATGAGTGGAGTGGAAATTCATGCCAATATCACCAGCCAAATTATCAGTGCAGCTTTAGAAAATCGCTATTTATTTAAAACTTTCTCAGAACCTCAAGAGTGGGTATGGATAATATTTTGGAGTGGGGTTGGCGCGTTCTTGACTTGGAATTTACGATTACAAAACCTCTTCACATTCCAGAGGGCGATCGCTGTTGTAGTGGCAGGAGGGACTTTACTAGGTAGCACCTACTTAGCTTTCCTCTGGGGTTGGTGGCTACCCGTAGTCCCACCATTTTTAGGACTCATAGGCTCAGTGGTTGCCATCACAGCTTACATTGCTCGCACTGCTGGAGATATCCGCAAGGTATTTGGGCGTTACTTAACGGATGCAGTTGTAGCTAATTTACTAGAAAGTCCAGAAGGATTGAAACTCGGTGGTGAAAGGCGGCAAATTACTATTTTTACCTCCGACTTAAGAGGATTTACAGCCACCTCAGAAAGATTACAACCAGAAGAAGTTGTCAAAATCCTCAACTTTTATCTGGAATGTATGGCAGATGAAATTACCAAATACCAAGGAACTATTGATGAATTCATGGGTGATGGGATTTTGGTACTTTTTGGCGCTCCTACTGCCAGAAAAGATGATGCCGTTAGAGCCGTTGCTTGCGGTGTCGCTATGCAGTTAGCTATGGTTAAAGTTAATGCTAAGATGCAGGAATGGGGCTTACCACCTCTAGAAATGGGCATCGGTATTAATACAGGTGTTGTGGTAGTGGGAAATATTGGTTCGGAAAAGCGCACTAAGTATGGTGTTGTTGGCAGTCAAGTAAATTTAACTTACCGCATTGAGGGCTACACTACAGGTGGCCAAATCATTATTTCTGAATCTACTTTCCAAGAAGTAGAGTCAATAGTGGTAATTGACAGTCAAACGCAAGTTACCCCAAAAGGGGTTCAAGAACCAATCAATGTTTATAAAATAGCTGGCATTGCCGGTGAATATAATCTTTTTCTCTCTCCACATCATGAAGAATTATGCACTCTACCTGAACCAATTCCCATTGAATATTCGCTGGTAGATGGTAAAGATATTGGTAGTTCATCATTCAAAGGGGTTTTAGTGCGACTTTCAATTAATGAAGCAGAAATTTGTTTTGTCAGTGAAGAGGTTCAAGAACCACCCTGTTACTTAACCAACATCAAACTTAATTTATATACACCAAATCAACCCGGAGAAACAGGCGATATATATGCCAAAGTTTTGGAAAAACCTGCCCAAGTAGGTCATTTTTGTATTCGATTTACTGCCAAACCTCCAGAAATTATCAGCAAATTTAGTAATTTAATTGAACAAATTAATTCGCAAAATGCTCAATGATTTAGAAGGTAAGCATCAGGAGTCAAAAATTGTAAAATCAACATATTCGATACTGAGTAATAGTAAAATGACAAAATTGATATTTTTAGGTTCTGGTTCAGCTTTTACAGTTGGTGCTAACAACTTTCAGTCTAATATGATCTTAGTAACTGAAGAAAATCATAAACTATTAATTGATTGTGGTACAGATATTAGACTTTCTCTTTATGCGGCTGGTTTATCATATCTTGATATTACCGATATTTATATTAGTCATCTTCATTCTGATCATGTGGGAGGACTTGAATATATTGCTTTTAGTACGTTATTTGACCCTAGATGTCAAAAGCCAAATATTTATTTAAGCAAAGATGTTTCTAGTAATCTTTGGGAGAGAACTTTATCGGGTGGACTCAGATTTCTTGATGGTGATATTGCCAGTATAGATACATTTTTTGAAGAGCATAAGATTAACCAGCATGGTCATTTTACTTGGCAAGATATCAAGTTTGATCTCGTCAAAGTTAATCATGTGGATAATGGTTTTTATCTGATGCCCAGCTATGGCTTATTTTTTACATTGGAAGGCGTTAAAATATTTTTATCTACAGATACCCAATTATGTTTAGATAAAAACAAAGAATATTATGAACAATCAGATATAATTTTTCATGATTGTGAAACTTCATGTTGTCAAACTCCTGTTCATGCCAATTATGAACAATTATCAACACTGCCACCAAAAATCAAAAATAAAATGTGGCTCTATGGTTATCAACCGGGTTTTCTACCTGATGCTAAAAAAGACGGGTTTTGTGGTTTTGTGGAGTGCGGACAGGTTTTTGATTTTTCATCTTTATATCAGCAAAAACTAGTTGAAAAAATTTCCTAATTCTCATGGCTATTTTTAGAGAAAACCAAACCCCCATCAGCGAAAATATTGTTAGCCATTGTTTGGATATTAGCAAATCAAAGGAATGAGAAATAGCGCGATAATTAGGATAATTAACCTTGGGGTTTGGGGTCTTATTCAATTACCTAATCAATCCCAAATAACTGGCTTTTTGCTAATAAATCTAGAATTACTGTCACAACACAAGCACCAGCAACAAGAGTAATTAAAACCACAGAAGATAAATTATTTCCCGCGATCGCTAAGAATAAAACAAAACTTCCCGCACCTAGACGATAAGCACTCAAAATTCTCCCTGTTTGCATTTTATCTAAAATACAAGTTGTAAAGTTAATCACGGACAAAACCATTAAGGAGAGTGTTACTGCACCGCAAAAAAGCCAACGTTCATTTCCTGGTAAAATATCAAATCCACTTTTGGCAATTATATGTTCAACCCCTACCCCTATAGCCGCTAAACCTATAGCTAGGAAAAGGTGAGAATAAAGCCAAGTCAGAAAGATTTTGATTTTCCCTGCTTTCATTGTTTCTAGTGGTGAAACATCAACGCTGTCGAAATAAAGCCACCAAAAACTAAAAGCTATACTCACACCTAACACAGCAGTTAATATTGATGCGGTATCCCATTGTTTTCCTGCTACCCCCCGCACGACTGCGGCCATTGATTCACCTAAAACAATGATTGTAAATAGTCCCAGTCTTTCGGGAACATGAGACATATTTGGTGGAATCTTGACTGCTAAATGACCTGTACCGAGTGGAGTCATAAATTCTATTAGCAAACCTAATGCCCAGAATCCAAACCGCCAGGGAATTGGCACAAATAGGGAAACTAACCAAAATACAGCACCAATACTAAAACCTCTCACATACCAATTGGTTAAAGGACGGGCTTCTGTTACATGATATCCCG
Source organism: Dolichospermum sp. UHCC 0259 (assembly GCF_009711935.1). Lineage (GTDB taxonomy): Bacteria > Cyanobacteriota > Cyanobacteriia > Cyanobacteriales > Nostocaceae > Dolichospermum. Next base: position 5,970 of record NZ_VIKX01000089.1, read on the forward strand.
CAATTAGATATTGCAGAATGAGAATACAGCGAGCAGCTATGTAGGCAATAGCAAATCCCTGAGAAGATGTACTTAAACCATGATGCAAATTTACTGTTAAAGCGATAATAACTGACATTTGCAGTAAAGTTAGCAAGCGATCGCCTAAGTCATCAGTATCAAAAAGAGTGGCGTAAAAAGTAGCACCTATCCAACACCACCAAATAGGGATAAACAGAGCAACAAAACCAATGAATCCCCCCAAAGAAACATCTTTACTGAGATTATGAGATAATTCAGCGATCGCTACCACAAACACTAAATCATAGAAAAGTTCCAGCCAAGTGGCACGTCTTTCTTCATGCTCCTCGTCAATGCGTAATCTAGGCGGTTGCCACAAACCTTTTTTCATCTGTTCAGGTACTAATAACTACTAACCGAGAACTATTTTAGTAGTTTTTCACTCTCCCCCCACTTTCGAGAGTTTATAGGGTAGGTAGAAGTAGG
>NZ_VIKX01000008.1 GCF_009711935.1 Dolichospermum sp. UHCC 0259
CTCCTATCCCTGTTACTTCCTAATTCCTTTTTAGTGGGGGAGTGTGAACAGTTACATTGTCACAGCTATTCAGATTGGCAATGCTGTTGTTATCCGGGGGATTAAAAATACTGCTCGAGAAAAAAGTGATCTCGCCATAGATGCCATTAAAGCTGCTTTAGAAGCGGAAAATACTTTAAAGTCGGAAATAATTTTATTGAAGGATATAGTTTTATTTGAGCGCAAAAAATCAGAAATAGAAAAATTTCAAAGTCAGTTTCTCGACTCTCTAAATAAATTAGCAGTTTTTATGCCCGATGATCCAGAAATTGCTATGATTCGTCGCCGCCATATTTTTCTCAAAAATATAGCCAATCAGCTAATAACAAATAAAAAAGATGAATTGAGTATATCCGAGTCTAAACAATATTTTCTAGCTATTAATTCCTTTAATAGAGATATTGAATTCATGCTAACCAATGTCATCGAACGCGCCTATGAACAAAAACAATTAATGAACTCAGAATTAGATAACTTATATAAATTACAGATAATTATCACTATTGAAGTTATAGGAGTAATCCTTATCTTATTTGCAATTACATTTACATTAGTTTGGCGACCAATTATTAAATCTCTGGAAGAATTACAGATAGGAACTGCGGAAATAGCTGCTGGTAATCTTGATTACCGATTGAATATTATTACAGGTGATGAAGTAGAAAAATTAGCAAAAGCATTTAATTATATGGCTATCAAGCTAACTGAGTCCCGACAAACCTTATTAAAAAATGATGAATTAACAGCAATTAACCAACGCGCCCAGTTAGAAATTGACGAGCGCAAACAGGCAGAAATAGCCCTACAAGAAGCCTTAGCACAACTTAAAAGTACCCAAGCTCAATTGATTCAAACTGAAAAAATGTCTAGCTTAGGTCAGCTTGTTGCCGGTATAGCCCATGAAATTAATAATCCCGTTAATTTCATTTCTGGAAATATTATGCATATTAGTGAATATACTCATGACCTCCTAGAATTAATCAAATTATATAACGAAAATTTCCCCAATCCCAGCGATCAAATTCAGAACAAAATTGATGACATTGATATAGAATTTCTTGTGGAGGATTTACCAAAAGTTATTAATTCTATGCAAATAGGATCTCAGCGGATTAGAGAAATAGTCTTATCTTTACGCACTTTCTCCCGGTTAGATGAAGCAGAAATGAAAGAAGTTGATATTCATGAAGGTATTGATAGTACACTATTAATTTTGCAAAATAGACTCAAAGAAAAGCCAGAACATCCAGAAATTAAAATCATCAAATATTACAGTAATTTACCATTAGTTCAATGCTATGCAGGACAACTCAATCAAGTATTTATGAATATTATTAGTAATGCTATTGATTCTCTGGAAAGTTATAATAATCAACGGTCTTTAGCAGAAATTCAGAATCATCCTGGTCAAATTAAAATTTATACAGAACTAACAGATAATAATCAAATACAAATCCGAATTATTGATAACGGACAAGGAATTCCAGACAGCATAAAAAATAAGTTATTTGACCCATTTTTTACCACTAAACCAGTTGGAAAAGGAACAGGTTTAGGATTATCTATTAGTTATGAAATCATTGTTAATAAACATTCAGGAGTTCTACAATGTGAATCAGAAGTAGGGAAAGGCACTGAATTTCGGATTGAAATCCCTTTACATCAAAATAGTATATAGGAATCCAATCTTACTTAATTTGTAATGTGGCGGTATGCACTTGAATAAGATACATTCAGTAAATTGTAAAGCCTGTAGGGGCGCAGGGCCTGCGCCTAGTGTGTTAATTTTGACAGGAAAACCAGGGATTTCCTTCATGCAGAAAGTATGATAGAAAAAAGGATACCTGAAAGCTCA
>NZ_VIKX01000090.1:0-6189 GCF_009711935.1 Dolichospermum sp. UHCC 0259
CATGATAAGTTTCCTGAACACGGGGGATATTTCCAGTCAGCAGTCCCCGCAATGGTAGAACCAAACCTTTGATTTTGTCATAGACTGCGGGTAATAGAGTTTGCACCTCCATCATTGAAGAGTCAAAATCCTTAGAACTAACCCTGATAAATTCCACAGGTTGTATTTGCCTGGAAGCTTCATCAACAATACCACCTGCCTTCATCTCAATCATATCTTTGGCTTGAGGTAGGGAGTTGATATTGGCACGAATTCGTTTAGACGCTAGTGCCTCCCTTCTATCACGTCGAAACGTAGAACCATTGACTCTTGGCAGGGCATTACCAGCAGCATCTCTACCCGCACAATTAGCTCTAAGTTTACAGCCGTTGCAGATGGGATTAAGACTGGCTTCTGCGGATGTTTCTTTTTTATATCCTTTATTTGCCAGAGCATTAAATAAATGTGTTAAAGGACAAGTTCCCTCAACATTGGTTTCTTCCCCTAATTGTGGCCAGTGGACCTGGGGATTGCCTAACGGTGTGAGTTTGAAAGCATCTGCTACTAATCCATCGTGACGGACTGTTAAATCAGTCCAGTTTTCAATAGTTGCTACAGTGGGGTTACGGTGTTCATTGCTGAGGTAGAAGAGCATATTGACCCCAAACTGTTCTGGCATAAATTCCCCCACCGTGTGAGATTTACCAGCACCAGCGTGTGATAAATCTAAGATGAATTTATGACCTGATTTGATTGCATTTACATAAGTGTGAGTCCGTTGATTTGAGGTAAACCAGATATCAACGTCGAGGTTGTTATTGGCGACAAGTATAGTTGGTTCTACTTGGCAAACTATATTACCTATCAACCTTTGGGCTTTATTAGTGACAGTAATTAAGGTTTGGATAAATTCTTGAAAGTCTCTCTTTATACCGTGTTTAGCAAGCCATTCTTGTTTGCTGATTATGGGATCTGTGATGCTGGAGTGTAGGTTTTTATTAAATTCCTGATCTTGGTAATTACTATTAAAAATATTCCGTTCAACTGTGGGAAATCTAAACCCATATTGTTTGGCAATGTAAAATAGCGTACCAATAGAAATACCAGAACCCCTACGAAAACTCTTAATTTTATCTCGAATATTCCAACTTGTTCCCTTAATTGAAGGACTCCACTGTTCTCCTATAATTTCCGCATCTACAGCACCATAATGAGAAGTTAGTGCCATTAATACATTTAGGCACTCATTGTAGTTGTTGCTGCCAGGACTACGTGTGGGAATATAAGTTAATGCTTGTTGAATTAGTTGATCTATATCCCAGTTGTTAGCTTCTGCCCGTTCTTGAAATTGTAGCCGACGGATTGTAATTTCTGCTATCCGTTTTTCGTACTCGATTTTTTCTTGAAAAGCAGTGGTGACAGCTTTATCTATCCAAGATTGGGGTAATCTAACATGAGGTTGAATTAACGGAAATGTGGCTTGGCTATTGCCATAAAACACCCGTGAAGCATCTTTACAGGCAGGGTCATGGGGTAGATGCTTCATTAAGTAGCGTGTTAATACTTCTACTGTTTCTGCACCTTGAACATATTCAGGTAATACGAATACTAAACGGAATTTGTCCCAGCCGGGTTGATGGCTGGCTGTGGTGTAGATTAACGCGCAATATTGTTTGATGAACGGATGTTCTATTGCTTCGTCTAAATTTAGCTGATGTTGATAGATTTTCTTGGCTTGTCTACCATCTGATTTTTCAATCACATTACCATTAATATCTACCCAGGCTTTATTAATTTTGATTGGTATACCATTTTCATCTAATGGATTACCATTTGCATCTTTCCAAGTTGCGGCGTTGTCAATATCTAGTAACAACCACTGAGAACCAATCACATGAGATTTACTCCGCCATTGACCACCAAGTAAACCAGCACATAAGGCGTGTCCTTCTTCTACGTGCCTAGCTACATCCCAAATAGTACCTGTTCTGTCTTGGAAGTTGGCTGCTAGTTTGCGAAAATCCCAGTTTTTATCTTTACCAGTGGGGTTAAATGCGAATTTGATTCTGTCATGCTGGATAGGCTCTGGTTGTAATCGTGGTGTAAATGGAGTTTGTTGAATGATTGGTTGTTGTGGTTCTAGCTGTTGTTCGATCTTGCTACTAAATTCAAAAAGAGACTCTTGTGCAGGGAAAGGAGGCACAACGGGATATTCAAACGGCGATTGTACTCCACTTGCATATAAGCCACTTAAATAAGTGCTGGGTTGTGGCCTCTGTTCCACTTTGCTCCACGTTAGTGGGGAAGGAGACATTCCCCCTGCTCCCGTTCGGCTTACGCTCACGGCAAAAGCCTGTTCTCTTTCCCCCTGCTGCTTCTGTTGAACGTGGGGTTGTTGTGATTCTGATGAGTTGTGAAATTGCTGTTGAACCGTTGCTTGTTGCGGTTCTGATTGGTTATTAAATTGTTGTTGAGCGTTTGGTTGTTGTGCTTCTGATGCGTTGTGACATTGCTGTTCCGGCTCTAACTCGTTGTTAAATTGTTGTTGAGCGTTTTGATTTTGTGCTTCTGATGCGTTGTGAAATTGTTGTTGAGACATGATAGCCAATCCTCCAGTAAGTGTGATGGAGGAATTGGAGCAATCCCATGTTAGTAATCTTTTACACACATACCCAGGAAGATAAGAAGATAAAATTCCTGAAATGTTGCTTTATTAGGACTTACGCAGGGGGTACAAACAATATGGGTTTGACATTGTTTTCCCGCGATAGCAATGATCAACAGAGGTTAATCTTGCCTAAGTTCTAATTTATTTGTAAAATCAGTGTTCTTCTGCTTTTACATCTCAACTTTTTGAGATAGGATTACTAACAGGGATATAAAAATTAGGCTTGTCAACCCAATACCCCTGCTCCAATTCCAATGCTTCAATTCCAGTGAATGAATGATGGAATGTATTTTGAAAACCTTCTTGTCTCGTCGAGACGTGGGGTTTTCGCATTTTAATCTACTATTCGTACTTGGCTAACCAAGTTTTGACAAACTCAGTTACTTCCTCCTCTTGAATAACGAAGGCAGTGCCTTTTCTTCGCAGTGCTAGAAGTTTCATGCTTCCCATTTCTGAATAAAGATGCGGCTTGTGATCTGCATCCGCCTTGGTAGGAGGCCATAAGACTAAAACTTTTGCTGTCGGTGTTTTTGTTACCTCTTTCGAGGTCATACCGAATAAAGCTCTATTTTTAGTAAGCCATCTTTCATAATCCGATAGTTCAACCAGCGGACAGGGTCTCCAAGTAGTTAAACCACTCTTCTTTTTTTGTTTTACTTGGAGGATTTCCCTGCTTTCGTTGTAAACAACCTCTCTATCTCCTCGTGAACGAATGGAGATAAACAGGTGAGTTTTGCGTGGAAACCTGATAAACAAGTCAATAGGGTTCTTATCCTCAATCTGAAGGACTGGAAAGACTTGTATTCCCTCGCTTTTAAACTCCTTTAAAAGTACACTGGTTAATTTTTCCAACCGCGCAATTTTGTCCACCCTAATCAACGGCTTGTAAGCCAAGCCAAAAAGTAACCAGCCAGACGGGCTGATTGTCCCTGTAGCAATTGCTGAGTCATTAGCTGCTAGAGCAACAGTGGAATCAACGTTTTTTGCTTCCCTAAGTCCCTCTAAAGCCGCTTCATTGTGCGGCGGTAGCTGAAAATCGGTAGTTGGGTCTTTCACTGTCAACATTGCGACATCAAAAGTTAGTGGTTTGAAAATAGCACTTCCTTTAAAATCCTAATGCCTAATTTGGCATTTTGAACCAATGGTTATCCAATGATTATTAAAAGGAATACGCTTAAACGATAAACTATACCCTAAATAGGGATTAAACGTGACGAATTATATCTCACGCTTGCTCCCAGGATTTTTGAGTTCCTTCTTGATTATAAGCGCCTAAAAAGATTGTATACCATAGTCGAGTATCTGTTCGCAGTCCCATTGAGTACCTAACCAAAAAATATCTAGGATTTTCTACTGGTGGTTGTGGTTCACAGGGAGTTGCAATAAATGACCCTGCATACACTTAAAGTTCCCAATCTAGAGTTTGTGTAAATTGGTGCTTTTTCATTGGTTGTTTTCTGTCAGTTAACAGTTTATTCCAACCAGCTTGACCAGGAGATACCTTTTTGGCTTGGGGTAGTTCAGCTAATATGTCAGATATCAAGTCCTCAACTTCCTCATGATCTTTAAAAGCGATGACCACTGTATCAAGGGACTGTAAAAATTCTAAAGGTATTTGTTCGTGGCTACTTACACTCCAATACAAAGTTGATTGCCGTTGTTTTTTGTCAACAGTTGATTCTAAGGCAATAACAGACAGAACTTCGATGGGGTCACTCAGTAACACCGCTCTTGTGACTGTGGTATCCGTAGCAATCCAAAAACTACCGTTTTTTGTTGCTTCAGAGTTGAGAGGAATAGCAGTAAAATAACCAGTTGGTTCTAGCTGTTTGGCAAGAGTGGAAACATCATCGAGTGTGCGTTCTACAAATACTGGTTGACCTGTTTGATTAGGATATAGCCAACCCTTTTGATACAGTTCATTGAGCAAAGGAATCGGTAAATTGTACTGCTGGTGTAAGTTTTGGCGGACTTGTTCCCAGTTTGCGGGTTCTGGTGTAGGCAAATAATTTGTCTGTGTTACTGCTGCTGTAGCATTTTCAATAGGCTGCTCTATCAGCTTTTGGAGCAGTTCAATATCCTCTTTTGCTTGTGTTGTTGAGTCGTCAACAGATTGCTCGATTTGAATGTCGTTGTCATCCAGTAGTGAAGAAACTGTCAATGTGTTATTTTCAACATTTCGTTCCATCAGTTTCTGGATGCGTTTATCATCCCGCTTGGGAATATAACTTACATCCCGATACTTTTGTAAACCTGGAAAAGTGTATGCTTTACCCAAATGTGTACCGCTAAAAGCCACACCATCAAGTTTGTAACTAATGCCTTTAATCTTGCCTGTACGACTATAGCCGATGCAGATACTAATACCGTCTTTCTGCGCTTTCTTTATCAATTCTGGCATAGTTGGGTGGTCATAGGTTGCTTTATCAAGCGATCGCTGAAGTTTGACTCTAACGCTTTCTTCTCCAGTTCTAGCAAGTTGTCTGCGTTCACCAGTAGTTGGACTGTGTTGATCTTTTTCCCAGCTAGGCTGTACTGATTGTAAATTGTATTCTTTCTCTAATTTGCGAATCACAGCTTCACTTCTGGGGTTGTCCCAACTATCAGAAACTGTAATGCCATTTAATTGAATGCGACTGGCAGCAATATGGGCATGATCATGAGTTCTGTCAATATGCCGGACTACAACATATTGATTCATCTCAAAACCCATTTCTTGTAGATACTTTTGGGCGATTTCATGCCAAGTATCATCATCTAAACTTTCGTCGTGAGGCAAGCTGAGAGAAGCGTGATAAACAGCCCTACTCACCTTCGGGTTTAATCTCCGAGATATACCAAATTCAGCCGCTAATTCCCGTGGGTTTGTTCCTTCCATATTTCCACCGATTTGTCTTGCTCCCTCTTTACCAAAAAGGTAGTTTAGTAGTCCCCGGAAACTTGTACCTTTGACGTGCTTGCCAATCATATTAATTTCCTATCAGGTTTTCTTTATACTCAGTCGTCTAGGGAACTCCAGAAAATAAAATATACAGTTTCTGTGATCAACACAACTGTTCCTTCTCTGCCTCCTTGTTATCAAAACAATGGGATATTTTTTATTTGGAAATCTGACAGCGGTGCTGAATTTACGCTTCATCTTGTATATCAGTAACTAAATCAATTTCAGCAATCTCTCGCCGCACTTGTCTTACCAAATTTCTGACCTGTTCCAACAATCCTCGATCAACAACCACTGGCTCACCCATGAGTACCGATGTATTGATAGCTTTAGCGATTTGGTTCAGGTTATTACCGATTTTCCCCAACTCCCAATAAGTTTGACCTGCCACTTTGGTGACACGCCGGGGCAATCTATTTTTGATAGTTTTGGCACGGAATAACTCTGCCATCGTTAAGCTATTTTCTGCTGCCATTTGTCGCACCTGTTCTTTCTCTTGCGATGTGAGGCAGATTAGAAACTTTATATTGCGACGTTTTTTAGGCATGGCTGAATTTATTACAAATATTATGTTGTAATGTTGCATCTCTAGTTTGAAATG
>NZ_VIKX01000090.1:6297-7571 GCF_009711935.1 Dolichospermum sp. UHCC 0259
CACTAACAGGGATATTTAAATTAGGCATCCAAACCCAATACCCCGCTCCAATTCCATGACGGAATCTATTTTGAAAACCTCGGTATCCCGACGGGACACGTAGTTTTCACCTTTTAATCTTTTTTGTACCTAGCTAACCAAGCTTTAATAAACTCGATTACTTCCTCCTTTTCAATCACAAAGGCAGTGCCTTTTCTTCTGAAAGCCAGAATTTTCATGTTTCCTACTTCAGAATAAAGATGTTCCTTGTGATTTCCAATTGCCTTGGTGGGAGGCCATAAAACCAGGACTTTGGCTGTGGGAGTTTTTTGTGCCTCACGAGAGGACATCCCAAATAAGTCTCTATTCTTATTGAGCCACTTTTCATAATCTGCCAATTCAACTAATGGGCAGGGTTTCCAGATTTTGAGCGCATTCTTGTCTTTACGTTTTACCTGCAAAGCTTCTCTCGCTTCGTTGTAAACAATTTCCCTATGTCCTTGGGAACGAATAGAGATAAACAGGTGAGTTTTGCGCGGAAACCTGATAAACAAGTCAATAGGGTTCTGATCTTCAATTTGAAGCGCTGGAAAAACTTGTATTCCTTCGCTTTTAAACTCCTCTAACAGTACAGTGGTTAAATTTTCCAGTCGCGCAATTTTTTCCACCCTCACCAACGGTTTGTAAGCCAAGCCAAAAAGCAACCAGCCAGCCGGGGCGATTGTGCTTGTAGCAATTGTTGAATCATTAGCTGCTAGAGCAACAGTGGAATCAACGTTTTTTGCTTCCCTAAGTCCCTCTAAAGCCGCTTCGTTGTGCGGCGGTAGCTGAAAATCGGTAGTTGGGTCTTTTACTGTCAACATTGCGACATCAAAAGTTAGTGGTTTGAAAATAGCACTTCCTTTACAAATCCTAATGCCTAATTCGGCATTTTGAACTAATGGTTATTCAATGATTACTAAAAGGAATGCGTTTAAACGAGAAACTAAATCCTAAATTGAGATTAAACGTGACGAATTACATCTAACGCTTGCTCCTATGATTTTTGAGTTTCTTCTTGATTATAAGCGCCTAAAAAGATTGTATACCATAGTCAAGTATATCTTTGTATTCCCATGGAGTACCAACTCGAACAATATCCAGGATTTTCTATTGGTGGTTGCGGCTCACAGAGAGTTGCAATAAATGACCCTGCATAGACTTAAAGTTCCCAATCTAGAGTTTGTGTGAGTTGGTGCTTTTTGACTAGTTGTTTCCTGTCAGTTAACAGTTTATTCCAACCAGCTTGACCAGGA
>NZ_VIKX01000091.1 GCF_009711935.1 Dolichospermum sp. UHCC 0259
ATGGTGAGGCGATTAGCATAAAATTTTACCCATCAAAACTTTTCAAACACCCTCTTAGGGAAGTTTATTAATTATGAATTTTCTAATGAATCAGTTGTAATAGGAATGTATCGTCCTTATTGTAAACAATCGTGTTATTTCAATAAAAATTTGAATGATATGATCTACCAAATTCCTAAATTATTTCCTAATAAAAATTTAGAAAATTTAGCAATTTGTGTAAACGGAGTTGGTTCACAAAAAGATTTTTCAGCTTTAATAACTAATGTTATTCCTGATTTAAATTTTATTCAAGCAGGTCAATGTTTCCCCTTATATAGCTACGAAAAACAAAGCGAACTAGGATCACTTTTTGCAACAACAAACACAGAACAATACACCAAAAAAGAAAACATCCCCGATAGCATCTTAAAAGAATATCAGCAAAAATATCAAGACAAAACCATCACCAAAGAAGACATCTTCTATTACATTTATGGAGTATTACATTCACCCGAATATAAACAACGCTTTGCATCAGACCTGAAGAAAATGTTACCACGAATCCCCTTTACAGCCGATTTTTGGATATTCAGTAAAGCGGGTAGAGAATTAGCATATTGGCATATAAACTATGAAATCATAGAACCTTATGAATTAGAAGAATTTAAAAAAGAATTATTCTTAAATGATGAAGATTACCGAGTAGAAAAAATGGTATTTGGTAAAAATAAAAACGGTACAGATAAAACCATCATCATCTATAATAGTAAACTTACTTTATCGCAAATCCCCTTAGAAACCTACGAATATATAGTTAATGGCAAATCAGCCTTAGAATGGATTATGGAGCGTTACAAGTTTACTAGGGACAAAGAAAGTGGTATTACTAATAACCCTAATAATTGGTCATCTAACCCGCGTTATATATTAGATTTAGTAAAAAGAATTGTTAGGGTAAGTATAGAAACAGTGAAAATTGTTAATAGCTTACCCCCTTTGAATGAGAGAGAATAATGATTATTCAATCCCATTGGGAACTAAAACCGCAACATCAATAACATCTTCTATTTTGCGTTTATCTGCTTTGCGGTTTAGATATGGTGTAAGTTCATAATTTGCATTATGGCTATCAATATCATCTTGGTAGTCCGTCAATATTTCCTTCACAGTTTGAGGTTTTGACCCTGTTAGGGATTGGATGGCAGTTTGATTAATATGCCACCTATCCCCCGTCTCTGATACTATTTCCGAGTTATGTATTTTAATTGCCTGTATGGCACGTTTAACCATTTCTCTAGCGCGTCCGGGGTGAGTTTTATATTTTGCACTGAGTAATTCTTGTGTTTCAACTTCTGACAAATCAGAATCAAATTGTTTAGCTTTACCCGTTAAAGTAGTCGCATAAATAGTACAAGCTTTTTGGATAAATTCTGATAGAGATAAACCAGAATGAGATAGAGCATCTTGTACCTTTTGTTGAGTATCAGCATCAAGTTGTAAAGCTTCAATTTTCATAGATTCTAATGTTAATTCTGTAGTGATTTCTGGTTTAGTTTCTGTAGGAATATTTGCAGTTACTTCTGTTACGGTATTTTCTTCTGTAATAGTTTCTTGCTTAACTTCTGTAGCGGTTTCTAGTGATGGTGAAAAGCCAGTGAAATGTTGATTTCTGGCATCATCTCCTACTACTTCCCATCGTTCCTCACTAGCTGTGGCATACCATAAAGCTAAGTGTTCAAATCGTTCTACTTGACCCTTACCAGCTTTAGTAAAGTAGTAACCGGGTATAGCTTCATTTTTATCAGGAAAAGCCGCTTGGATAGCTTTTCTTAAAACAGTTCTACATCTTGCAAAGTTTCCATCTGATACCGCTTTTTTCATTTCACCCCAGTATTTAAGGGTAACTTTCTTGATAGCTAATTCATCAGTTAGGTTTTGTAGTTCCGTTGTTAGTTTTGATGCAATTTCAGAAGTCTTGTTAGTGTCGCTCATAATAGAAGTAGGTTTTTTATTTGTTATCCCTATACTAACTCTCTTGTTTAAATATGTCAAGAGGTTTTGTATAGGGATTTATTTTTATATCCTGGTAAGACTTCCTTCCTTTATCTCGTACCGTTTATAGGCGTTTATCGTGGCTTCATCGTTATCACATAAAATCTTTTTAGCAAAGTCTGTGAAGTCGTAGGGGTCAACGTTGCCATCGTTAATAATACAAGCCCTAAGATAAGCGGCTCTAAACTTGTGATAGGTTCTCTCATCTTCAGGAAAAATATCCCAATCTTTGCAAGCTTGGTTTAAAGTTTTTGAGAACCTTCTGTTTACCCGTTCAGGGTCTTCTTTTCTATCAAATCGTTTATCTTTCTTCCCTAACCAGTCAAGGGCGTAAATAACTAAATCAGCAGGTAAAATTACAGGAATTGGGAACGGAACATCAATCAGTTTAACGGCTTTGTCTATCATCTTGACCTTACGCTCTTTACCTTTCAATTGACCTTTAAAAATAATTTTATAGTCGTCTATCTTTTCAAAACTTGCTGATAAATGAACCTCACCCATGCGCCGTCCAGTTGCCAAAGCTACGGCACAAGAAACATCAAGCCAGTTAGTATCATCCTCACCATTTTTAATGTCTGTCAGGATGTTATAGGCATACTTGAGAGAATTAGTTAAGTCAAGAATTACTCTATTTTCAGGTTTTCTACGTTCAGTTACTTTTTGATCATCTTTCTCATTTTGTTTAGCTTTGTATTCTGAGAATAAAAAAGTTACTGCCAAACTAAAATTTTTAACAATTGTCTGGAATTGGTTAATTACCATCGGGTCTTTTAGCTTATCGGCTGTTACAGCCTTTAATGATTTTTTCAGGGCTTGTGATTGTCTGTATGCACTGCTGTAAGTCTTTTCGCCTTCGGGCTTGTCATCTGGATAGGTTGTTTTAAGTAGTCTTACTTCTCGACTAGCTAACTGTTCCCAGCCCGTCAAGCCATCTTTACCTTTTTTACGGTCAGTGATTTTATAGGGAGCAAGGGCTTCAAACTGTGGGATTAAGATTTTGACCCGTTCATCAATGAAAGAGTTAGTCAGTTCATCTGCGGGTAAAAGTTGTCTAGCCATATCCTTGATATCCTTAAATAATAAAATTCATAATTAGATAGTAACCAAGGA
>NZ_VIKX01000092.1 GCF_009711935.1 Dolichospermum sp. UHCC 0259
CCTACTTCTACCTACCCTATAAACTCTCGAAAGTGGGGGGAGAGTGAAAAACTACTCCTCTACAGCTTGCAAAAATTCACTCATTGTTACAGTTAAAGCGTTGGTGATATGACTCAGAACTCTGACAGATGGGCTTTTTAATCCTCGTTCCAGTTGGCTAATATAGGTTCTATGCAGACCTGTAATTTCTGCTAGATACTCTTGGGACCAACCTTTTTCTATACGACGACGTTGTATTTCTAGCCCTAAATTTTGGTCTAGTTTACTTGATTGCATAGAAAGAGATTAAGGTATTGAATACAAAAGTTCTACAGACTAAAGTATTCAATTACGCTAATAGCAGATTTCTTAGATAAGTAGCCATCATGAACTGCGTGTACCAGGACGTACCAGGACATATAAAAAACTTCTTATTCCCCTCCTCGCTTGCGGGGAGGGGTTAGGGGTGGGGGTCTTATTTTCATATCTAACTAACCCACCCTACAATTAACGTCTATATTCATCCCCACAATCACCAATTAATTTATATAAATCTTTTGACTGCTGAGAAACTACATCTATTTTCTCTATATCTTCAGTATCTAAATTGAAACCAAACACCTTAGCATTATCTTCTAAATGTTCCGCTATTCCCAATCTTACACCCACAATTACACCTCCAACCGCTGGCTGATTTAAAATGTAATTTACAGCCACATTAGCAATACTCACTAGATGTTTATCAGCGATTTCTTTTAGGGTAGAAAGTAACTCTTGGAATAATCGCCAATTACCCCAATTAGCAATCATTTGTTTGTATTTTCTCAAGCTGGTAGTATTGATTTCTAAGCTTTTTGGTTCTGGTTTACCCAAATATTTTTCTGATAACAAACCACCGCAAACACTACCATAGGCAAATAATTTGATATCATTCTCTTGACAGAATTTCACCATGTTTACTTGTGGTCTTCTGTCAACTAGGGAAAACTGGACTTGATTAGAAACAATCTTAATTCCTGCTTCTGTAATAATTTGCAAATGTTCCGTATCAAAATTAGTTAAAGCTAAATGTTTGATTTTACCTTCAGTTTGCAATTCTGCCATATATTTGAGAGCATCTAAATAATTAGGATCTCGATAATCCCACCAATGGAACTGCATTAAATCCAAGGATTTAACATCCATTCTTCTCAAAGAAATATCAATATTGTCCTCAACCAGTTTTTTTGTCATCTTCCCAGCACGAGGAACCCATTTTGTAAAAGCTTGAATATTATTTACCGCTTCTTCTCCACGATTTGCTATGATTTGACGACGAAACTCACCAATAAAATCTTCTGCTGGTCCATAATGATCTGCTAAATCCCAGGTTGTAAAACCAGCATCAATATATTGGAACATAGACTCAATCGCAGTTGTGGGATTAATGCGTCCATGTCCACCGGAAACTTGCCACATTCCATTTAAAATTCGGCAAATTTTCAAATCGGGAGTAAATTGTAAATAGCTTTCTTGAGGTAACATCATATTTTTTATATTGTTATTTCCAATCTTTTTCTGCTTGTTCCAAAACATAAGTTGCAACTTCTTGAATTTCCTCTGGTGTTAACCGATCTTTATAAGCTGACATATTGTTTTTACCATTAGTGACAATGGCTGTAATTGCTTCTAAAGAATCCATTTTATATCTTTTAAGTGCATTCTTTTTGAGGTTTTTACCACGTCTAATGATGTTTTCTCCATTAATATGACAACCAGCACAATGGAAACTAAAAATTTCTGCCCCATTTTTTGTTTCTAAAGCATTCGCGGGTAATGTGAAATTGATAGTCCACAGGCAAAATGTGCATAGTATCAATATTATTACTTTTTTCATAAAGCTTCAAAATCCGAAATAAAACCGACAAACTTTGTACATTCTTCTTGAAAAGATTCTGCTTCGCTGACATCTTCAATTTTATAAGACATGATGCGTTTACCATCTGGCATTTTTTTAGAACCAATCAATTCAGCTTGGTAATTTTCTACCATTTTCTTAAATTCAACCCCGTACACTTTCCAAGCTTCACCATCACAAGTAATATTTACCTGCCACATAATTTAAAGTTTATTTATTTACCAATATTGATTATTTCATAAATTGGTAACATTTAACTAAAAAATTTCTGGTGATGCTATACAGACAAAACCCACCTGCGTGGGTTAAAAACTCGCCAACTACTTTGAACTACCTCAAGATAGATATGGTTGTATATCTTTAGAGGGTGTTCATTGCTAAAAGATTTCGCCACAATGGGTGCAAGTGTTGTAATGAGATTTGTATTCAATATGACCACTAATAAGAACCTTAAAGAAAAAATTCAAACAGATTTACACCAAGCTAAGGAAACAGGACAATTAAAAGCGGAACGCATTCGGGAAATTGTCAAATCTGCTGTTTCTCAAGTACGTTCTGAATCAGGGCTATTTCATTCTAAATAATTGCTTGAGTGTGCTAAGACCAAAACCAGCGA
>NZ_VIKX01000093.1 GCF_009711935.1 Dolichospermum sp. UHCC 0259
GAAATTGACCGTCACCCAGGGGAATAAACCGGCTGGGGGTTTTTTCCAAAAGTGCTAGAAGTTGCTGCATATCTAGCACCAGGTCGTCATTTAATTTTAATTCACCGGTAGCTGCAAACCAGTCTTGTTGACGTTGAATTGATAAATTAAAGTCTTTCAAGTCTGCATTGTGGCTAACCCGCAGTTTTTCCCCTTCTGGCCAAGCCATAACTACACTGTCTCCCAGTGTTTGCAATTCTAGCAGCAGTTCTAAACAGTCTTCTGCTTCTTCTATTGCCCATTCACCATCTTGTTCTTCAATTCGCGTTAAGG
>NZ_VIKX01000094.1 GCF_009711935.1 Dolichospermum sp. UHCC 0259
TTTCCTTGATTGACTAATTCTTGAAACCGTAATCTTCGTTGAGTAGGGGAAGTAGGGGAGGTGGGGGAAGTAGGGGAGAAAGAATTTTCCCAATTACCAATTACCAATTACCCATTACCATCATCTGATTTAGCCGTAATGACTTCTGTGGGACGGAGGACTTTTTCACCTAAATGAAATCCGCGACGGACAATTTTAGTAATTGTTTGGTCTGGGATATCTGTTCTTTCTTCCCGGTCAATGACGCGACATAAGTTAAAATCTGGTTCTGTTCCTTCTTGTAATTCTATAGGTAAAAGTTGGCGCTTTCCTAAAACACCGAGAAACTTGCGATTAACTGCACCTATGGATCTGGGTAGACGTTCTATAAATTCTGGACTAGGACTAGGATTGTTTTCTAGATAGTCTAATAAAGCTTCTAAAGCATCAGCAACTTCTAAAAGTTCCAAGAATAAATCTTCTGTTTGGGCTGTAGTTTTGATTTGCTGTTCTCTCAAAGACTGCTGTAATAAAACATTGTCTTTTTGGAGAACGCCGAGTTTTTGGACGAGTAATTCTCGTAATTCTAAGCTAATTAGGTAGTTGGGGGATAAGTCAGGCACGGGAAATCTCTTTGGATAGCACAGCTAGAATTTTGTTAGCCCAAGTGTTAATTTGGGAATGAGGATGATTACGCAAAATTTGACTCAGAGCGATCGCTCTTTGTAATTGTCCACCCATTTGATAAGCTTTAATTAACCACATTTGGGCTTGAATATAATTTTGGCTATTGCGCTCTTGACAACCCTGACAGTAATCTTCTAAATATTTTATAGCTTTAGGGTAGCGCCCCTCTTTACAAGCTATCATCCCTTCGCTAAAAAGTTCCGACAAAGGGATAGGTAGAGGTTCTCTTTCTAAATTTTCCTGTTGGTTAGCATCGGCTAGTGCTTGTTCTAACCCGTCATATTCTGATAATAAAGTTAAAGTAGGTGCAGGTTTTGCCAAAGCTGATAAATCACTATACTTGAATCGCTTTATAGTTGGCAATAGCGGACGCAAATAATCAGCGATAATCCTTTCTTCTGCCTTCATCAAACTCTTCTGCGCCTTAGCAATCACATCCACAGGATACTGTTTGCGCTTCATTGCTAAAGCTACAGCTTTGGTAATTTCGGCTTTTGATGCAGCTTGAGACACACCTAAAATATCGTAAGGGTTATTTTCCATCATTATAGTCATTCACAGTTAGTTAGATCCCCAACTTCTTTAAGAAGTCGGGGATCTTATTCTTATTGTTTGCCGTTAAAATTAACATAATCCTAAGCCAGTATAAATTTCTTGAAATGCTGATTCATCAGGACAAAGTTCATAAGCCCAACCTCCTAATTTATAAATTATTTCTGGATCATTTAAATCACCATTCTTGATGCCATTAACTAATATATCCATAAAGATATCAGCAACAATATAGCGAATTCTGTCATGTTTAGAAAATTGCGCCTTTCGTTTCATTTCCTCCAATTTATGATTTTTAAATAATTTATCAATTTCTTCAAGTTCCTGGTTAATTTCTAACTTTTCTACTAAGGCAATTACAACTGGATTATTTTCATCAATTCTGCTAATTATCTTCAAATTTTGCAAAGCTTGTTCTGTAGAAACCTGTTGATTAAAAAGTTTATCATGCAATTCTTCAGCTTTAAATTCTGCCAAATAACTGCGTGCAGATTTAGTGGCAATAACATCATACCAAAATTGAGCAAATTCTAAATGTTCAGAAAATTCTGATATAGCTTGACGCTGTAAACTACAAAGTCTATCTATTTCCTGTTGCCAATCTTGATTATTTTGAACTTCTGCCTTAGCTTGTTGTAGAGGAATCATTGCCTGTGGCCAATTTTGCTTTTGTAGATAAAAACATCCTTCATAATAAGCAACAAATTGAACAGCAAAATTTTCGATTTCAGTAGTAGGCTGAATTGATGGTTTCAGAAGAATAGCTCTTTCAATATCTACCTCTAAACAAGCAGCTACAGCTAATCCCCAAGGGCTATAAAGAGCATGGAGAATTTTCTGATAAGGAGCAATTTTTTCTAAGGTTTTAATATTCTGTAATTCATAACATTCACGATAACTTTGATAACATCCAGGTGTAATAAATAAATTATTAATTAACATTCCTGAATTGACAGGTTCACCCATGAATTTTAAAGCTACTAATTCTAACCGACAGTAATCACGCAAATTTAAATATGTGGCAATATCTATATCCTTAACCTTGTCAATTGCCGATTCTAAACGGCGTTTTAACTCTAGAGAGAGCGCATTAAAATCAACATTTTTACCTCCCAACCAAGGAACATCCTGGAGATGAGGATTTGTGGTGATATTAGCAATAGCAGTAGCCAAAGAAATAATAAATTCTAATAAATTTTCATGACTACTTTGAGCCAAATAGTAATTAGCTACTGCCCAATTATGTAATGTAGTCATATTGGATTTATTCATCCATTCATTTTTAGCTTGTTGAGCAGTAAATTGATAGTTATGATTTTGCCAAGCTGCTGCTGCTAATCTAGGCTGAATATGTTCATCCAAATTTGTTTCTACAACTGGTTCAAAACCAAATTTATGAATAAATTCTTGACTAGCTGTTTTAGCTAACTCTAAATTTTCATATTTGACTAATTCTTCAATATTTTGTAAACATACTAAACGTTGCCTTTGGGCAATTTCTTTGATAATTTCTTGTTGTTGACTAATTTGAGAATTGGATATATTTTGCCATTCTCGGTAGGCTGATTGTAAAATTCCTTGTTGAGCAAAAGCAAATCCTCGCAGATAAGCAGCTTGTTCTCCAGGGACATTTTCTAAATCAGATATTGCTTGCTGCCAATTTTGGGTTTTAATGGCAATTAAGCCTAAGCGAATTTGACAATCGGGGAAATCTGGTAAAAGTGATTTAGCATCAGTGTATAGGGTTTTAGCAGTGGTAAAATCACCCCTTTTTTCTGCTTTTAAACCTTGACGAAATTTTTCTCTACCTTGAAATTTAGATTTGAGCTTTTTTAATAAATTTACACCATCAATGCGAGGAAAATTAGTAACTGCGGTTTCTAAAATATGAATAGCACTGCGTAGTTTTTCCTCGGTTTCTGCCTGTTGGGCTTTTTCTACAGCAGCTTGAAATGTTTGTTCTTGAGGAACTTGGGTTTGAGCATTAATAATAGATTTTTGAACTGAATCCAGAGGATATAATTTTAATGCGTCTTGATAAATAGAGATTCCCTTTTGAAAAAAAAGAGATTTTATTTGTGAATTTCCTTGATTGACTAATTCTTGAAACCGTAATCTTCGTTGTAATTCTCGTTGATATTGCTCAAGTGTTTTTGATATTTTTGGATCATAAAGAATTTGACAATAACGTTGATAAAGAGAAATAACAGCGGCTAAAATCTGAGTTTCTCCAGGATTACCAACATCATTCTTAATCATTCCTTGGGCTTTGATTGCCAATTGATCAGCAGATGCTAAATGTTTACGCCATTCAACTAATTGTGATTCTAGTTTTTCTACCAGATTACCAATTAATACTTTCGCTAATAAACGTTCCCAAAGACTGGGTTTTTCTGCCCAATCACTGAGGGCTGTTTCCGCAGTAATTACGGCCTCCCGCAGTTGTTTTTTTTGGGCAAAAGTTTCAGCTTTCTGACTAGCTTGTTTAAAGCTGCCAACTATCTTCATAGGCTTTTCCTTTGACAGCTACTAGGAATTTTCAACACCTGATCTATATCTAATTGATTTTCCCGTTTTTGTAATTCAGGATTAGCATCAACGATTAATTGCCAATCTGTAGATTTACTACAAAATTTTTCCGCAATACTACTAAGAGTATCTCCTGATTTTACGGTATAAGTGGCTAGTTGTGGGGCTGGTTTAGGAATTACAGGAGTAATTACAGGGGGAGTGAGATTAGTATTAGTAGTAACGTTAGGAACTGTAGGTTTAGGACTTGTTACAGTATAAATAGCGGTTTGCAGGGCAAAAAAACTACCTGCTGCACCAATAGTAATGCCTATTACTAGCATGAAAATAGCAATAGTTGTTGTCCAAGATTTCGGACGCTGGGGTAATTCTGCCAAGGAACGGATGAGAGAAACGTCGGTGTCACAATTAGGACAACTGTTGCCCTCAATTCCTTTATATCCACAAACCGGACAGTCAATTTTAGTTTTGGTGTTCATCGTGTAAGTCCCGTGATAATGCTATTACTGGGTAATTCTTGATTTAACCAATGTTGTACATCTGGTTGTAATTCTCGCCATAAACGATCTGTTTCATTGCTATCACCATTGGTGGCTGCATTTAACATCCGAGAGAGTTTGTCAGACATAGCATTCGCTTGGGTAGGGGCAACGGCTTTGGCTTGTTGGATGGCGAGAATACAACCTTGTACTAACTGGACTTCATCAGGTAAATTGCGAAGTTCTCGTCTGGTTTCTTGACTGTGATACTCCATTGAGGAGAGATTATTAGTATTAATAGCAAATTGTAATTCTTGACTCAAGTTTTGTAATCGTTCTTGCTGAAGTTGGGGAATCATAAAGCCGCAGAAGTTAATCACGCGATCGCACTCGTTCACCAAATACTCTGCTTCTAAGCGTTCAGGTGACATAGATAGCTGGAACTGATTGAGACTTTCCTCCGCCCGTTCCTGTAAATCACTATACTCTTCTCCAGTGCGAGGATTAATAATCCCATTAGCTAACTGAACAACTGGTACAGCTAACTTCAAGGCTGATTCTACACCGAATGCAGTTAAGTCTTGGTGATTCAGTTCTGCGATCGCCTCCTCTAATTCTTGATAGATTTTCTCATCTACCCGCCCCCGCGAAAAATTACAACTGACTTTCACCGATGGATTATTTTTTAAAGTTGCAGTCATTTTTAAATCGCTGTTCTTTTCATCCAACTCCAAATAAGCAATAATTTCCGTTCCCGCTGGATATTTGTTATCTAAACCTAACCACATATCCCCAATTCGTTCATTATTTTTCACCCCATCTAAATCTTCTTTCACATCATCAGGGCTGAAAAACTGAAAGTGAATTAAGCGTTGTCCTTCTACTACAGTTTTAAAAGTATGAGAAACAGTGATCGGTAATATATCGCCACGATTAATAACTTTATCTTGACGATTAACTAATTGAATAAAATAATCACGAGAAACCGTCGTCACCTTATCTGTTTGTCCCGCCGCAACAATCGCTGCACCTTCGGCTACTGCATACATTGGACGGGGATGCAAAACTACCTTATTCACCCCAAAAGCCGCTTCTAATTGCCGTTTAACCAAGGGAATTTGGGAAGAACCACCCACCAACAGCACCACGTCCACCATATCCATTTGATATTCTGCATATTCTAAAGCTTGGCGACATATTTGTAATGTTCTTTCGACCAACTCCCCAATCATATTTTCAAATTGCTTGCGGGTAATTTCCACTTCAATGGGAATCCCAATTCCCAACTCATCTAATAATTGAGTAGCCGGGTTAATTTGAGCAGATATATTATTACTTAATTCTACCTTTGCCCGTTCTACAGCTATTTTCAAATCAGCATTAAATCGCCCTCTTTGATAATAGGGCATTTTAGAAATTAAGCTATCAATATCACTAATTCTTTCTTGTTTGGCAACTTGTTCTTTCACAAACTTGATTAGGCGAGAATCAATATCATCACCACCTAACCATAAATCACCTGCTTTTCCCTGTTCAATAAATGAAGTTCCGGCTGCGGTAATTACTGAAGCGTCAAAAGTTCCACCGCCAAAATCATAAACCAAAATTGTTTTCACATCATCGCTATTCGGTGAAAACCCGTAGGATATGGCCGCTGCTGTAGGTTCTGGTAATAATTCTAGGGGAGTAAGTCCAGCTTTCAGGGCTGCGGTACGGGTAGCATGACGCTGTTGATCATTAAAATAAGCAGGAATAGTAATTACAGCTTGATCAATAATTTCCCCTTTACCTATCCCTCGTTGATAAGTTTGGGCATTTTGCACCACTTTTTTGAGAATTTCCGCCGAAATATCCTCTGGTTGGTATTCTTTCCCCCCTAACCACACAGCAATGCTATTATCTGTTCCTTGACTGGGTGGGGCGATTTTATAAGCCAGTTCGGACTGTTGTTTTTGCACGGCTACGTCCCCAAAACCCCTACCCATTAACCGTTTGATGGAAATAATCACATTTTCTGAATCATGGCGAATTTGATTATAAGCCTGTTCTCCTACCAAAAATTTATCTTGTTCAGCAGCTACTACTGAACGGGTGAGTTTTCTATCTGGGGGTGTGTTGTCATTAGCTGTGACTACTTCCACACCTGCTAACTTAAATGCAGCGACGGAGTTAGTTGTTCCCAAGTCTATACCAATTGCTTTACCCATGATTCATTCTCACCCTGATTATCAATGATTTAACTTGTTTGAACGATAGATGCTGCTTTTTATTTTATACCAAATCAATATGAAAATAATTTGTAATTAAGTTTTGTTACGGAGTTTATCACCTAATTATCCAGAAAATTATTTACTAAACTTCTAATACTCTTTTAATTAATTTTAACAATGTTTAAATATTTGTTTGATGTAAAACCAGGAATTATTTTGCTTTTATCAAGTAGGATTTCTATCCAGCTTTTATAAATGTGAGTTTCATTCTTCAATTAAGTCTCTTTCAATAACTTTACCTGCTTTTGCTGATTGAATTGATTCAAGAAGATGCTTCGCGTTAAAAGGATTTGAGAGCAAATACAATGTTTCTTGCCATGATGAAAATTCGTCTAGAGAAATTAAAATAGCCTTGTTGCCTTTATTATTACAAATAATAGTCGGTTCTACATCTGCAATCACACGATCTATCAAACCATCTAAGTCATAACTTGCTTGTTGAGTAGTTATTGCATCCATTTTATCCTCCTTTATTTGTTAAATATTTTAGTTAAATTCTAGCTTAGAAATTTCAGGATTAAAGTAAAAGTAAGGAAGAGATAATGTTATTATTAATATCTCTTCCTCATTTACAAAATAGACAAAATAATAAGTCAGTGCTTACACCATCGCATTATCTAAATGCTTCGATCTGATCCAAGTAAACATTAATTAGCTTATGGTCAATAACCAAAGTTTCAATTTGCGGCCAAATATCGGCGAGAAATGAGTGAAATACAAGTTTTGGCATATTCCCAAAGCGTAAATGCACTACTTTAGGCGGGAATAAATCAACCATCAGCCGATCTGAGAAATCCGCATCTTTGGTAACAATTACTAATTTTTTATCCTTTGCATACTGCCAGATTTGAGTATCACTTGGACTTTCACCTAAAGCAGAGACATGGATAATGGGTAAAGATGGGGTAAATCGGATTTTAGCTGGTAGATTTTCGTCAAATAAAAACCCATTCATGCAATTTTTCTCACTTCGTAGTGATTCGCCATCAACTTTGCTGCGAATTGGATACAAGCATAAATATCTTCTCGTTTCAGAGAAGGGTATTCTTCAAGAACTTCCTCGATTGAATCACCCGCACCTAAAAACTCCATAATTGTTTGTACAGGAATTCGAGTGTTAGCGATAATCGGTTTTCCATTACAAATATCTGGATGAATATTGATTCGACTTTCCATAAAGATTTTTTTCCTTTCTAAAAATCTAATGTTGAGCAGCCAAGAATAACCTCATCGTAGAAGATAGACTAAATTTAGCTGGGTGAAAATTTATCCTGATAGCTTTGATTACTTTCCTATGCGACGACGTATTAGTGGGTTTTTCTCCAAAAAATCACTATTTTCTTCATCTTCTGCATGATCCTTCAATAATTGGATAAATTCTTTTTCAATTCGATCATTAATTATGTCGCTCATTAAACCACCCTCAAATCTTGGTAATTCGCATATATTGCAAATATATATATTTCCACCTGTAAGTGGCATTACACCGGGAACATAGTCAAGAATACGACCAATAATCATCCGATCATAAGTAGCATATTGTGATGAAGAAGGTATTTCACCATAACTTCTAGGAGTATGAGGTTGTATTTTATCACAGTAGAGACAACGCAAGTTACGACCCTGTGCTAGAGCATTAAATATTTTTGAACCCAACACTGAAAATAAATCAGCCATTGTTTTGATCCTAAATTCAGTAAATCATCACATTTTTAATATCCAACATTATACCAACTTTTCGGATATATGCCTAAATTTGTACCAAATTAAAGGCTTTTGCCTCTATTCCTCCCCAATAACCAAAACTTATATACATAAACTCAGTCTAAAATAAAACCTGTAGTTTTTCGACAAGCGATAGCGAAGCGCTGCTGCAAGCAGTTCGCCAAGCGCTGTTGTGGATAGCAGCCAAGACGATTAATCCTGTTCGGCAATAAAATCCTCTAAACTCGAAAATTGCCCTCTTTCAAAATCATCAAGCCCGCCTTGGATTCCCTTTAAAGCCTCAAAAAAATCATTATCATCCAAACTCAGCCCCAAAGTCAGAACCGCGATCGCCATTTGCGAAATATCTTGTCCGGTGCTTTCAGCCCGCTGTCGCAGCAGCCCCTCAATTTTCGGTGGCAGATCGAGTGTAATGGACATTGTTGATTTTTCCTCAGTGATACTGGTTCTATTATAGCGATCAGCTTGTTTAGGTGTTTTAGATGGGATATATTGCAGATTAAGTTAATTAACGTAAAGTTAAATCCATAATTATTGACAAAATTAAGAGATAGTGCTTCGTGTTATATTCCAAATTGCTTGGGGATAGAAGTTTTAGCTTAAGTTTACACATATCAGCTTTTGCTTTACCCATACACATCTAGGTTTTTTGTCATTTTGCCAAAGTTTATATCCTACCCGTCTTTAGTATATATTTACCAGTGATATTTTTTCCATAAAAACTGGGTAGTATAAAAATGTTGTCTTTATCAAAAATTTATATAATTATTGTTGTCAGTATCTACTCAAGTAGATATACTATCAGTATTCAGAAGAATATAATATCTGCGATCGCAGAATTCAGTATTTTCCAGTTTAGAGTTAGGATATCAACAATGCTATAACGAAAACATCTAAATATAACTAAGCTCAGTGTATTTGAGCTAAACAACCGCTTTTATTGCCAACTACCACCACAAAACCTCAGTAGTTAACCCTCTTAATATAACATTCTGCCCTAAATTTGGCGGACAGGATTATTTGTAATCATAACTAGAAAAATATTCACCCCAATCATTAATCAGGGAAACAGTAATGTCTCACAAACGTCAGCCATTTAAAAAAATTACCAACATCTCCGCAAGACTTATCAGGCGGTTTTTAACAACCACAAAAAAACAACTTATTTGGTTATTAAGAACTGTCTTTAGTAGTCAAAAACAACAGCAAAGCACCAATGCAGGTTTCGTATTGCCAACAGTGGCAATGGTATCTGTAGTAGTAGTTTTGTTAACCACTGCTATCATGTTTCGTTCCTTTGATCGGGCGAAAATTGCTAGTAACGTCCGCGTCAATCAAATAGCCATGAATTCTGCGGCTCCTGCGATTGACCGAGCCAGAGCAAAATTAAAGAAGCTATTTGAGGATAACCGACTAGCACGAGCCACACCAACGGAAGCAGCACTAGATGCGGTTTTAGTCACATATAAAGATGAATACACCTTTGGTGATGAAAAAAATCTGACAATCAACTGCATTGATCCTAGTAATGGTTTAAATGCTGGGGTTTGTGCTAATACTACCGGCAAAGAATTAAAAACAGCATGGCAATTCCCAGTTGATACCGACAATAATGGTAAATTTGATAGCTACACCTTGTACGGGATTTATTATAAAAATCCAGACTTAAATGACACTAACACTCAATATAAAGTCAAAAGAAATCCCATCCAAGCTAGAACCACACCGATGACTTTTACGAGTATAGGTGGAAGTTGTGGTACGAGTAAAGTGACTAGTGCTAGTTTAGTTGGTGTCAATGGTTGGTTTAAAGGCAATAAATCATTAAGATTGGTGAAGGCATTTTTCGTCTACACTGTCACAGTTCCCATCACCTCCACTACCACCATTCCTAGCGGTACTAGCAGTAATTACGAAGTCAACACTGGCAATAAAAGTTTCTCAGCCCTAGAGTATGAACAAGATAAGGTTCAACAATCTCTAATTAACAATGCCGTAGTTTATCAAGATGACCTAGCCATAACTCCTGGGTCTGATTTCCGGCTTAATGGTCGCATTTTCACCAATGCCAACTTACTCACTGGTAACAATACAAAGAATAATCCAACGTATAGTCTACCCCAATCTCTTATCAGAATATATCAAGTCAGTAGTCCCAATTCCTGTTTTTACGAAGCAGAAAATGCCAAAATTATAGTAGGCGGCAATATAGGTAATGGAGGAATTACAGGAGGAGCAAATTGTTATACTCAGTTTGATTTATTCCCAGGTAAAGGTGTTGCTCCTACTGCTGATCCTAGTTTGTCTAATACTTCTACTCTTTGTACTGCTGCTTCTACTGCTACAGTCGTCTCTCTCAATAATAATCAATCAGTAACAGATGAAACAACTAGTATAGCTTATAACAATCTAGCTTATACACAGCGGATAAATCGTTTAGTTGCTGCTCAAAAAGCAGCTTATCCTGACAGCACCGCTGGAACTGGAGCAATTCAAACAAATGATCCAGCGGAAGTGCAACAAGGTATTCAACAACAAAAGGATGCAACTGGTCTATCGAGTTATACGGATGATCAGGTAGCACAATACCGTTCAGAACAACTACAGCTTTACTTTCAAAAACGGACTCGGCGAGTCCCTTTCAATGAAGTTGCTTTTGCTGGGGATGCGTTGGGTAGTTATGACACTACAAGTCCACTAGAAGGTAGTGGTGATGAACTTCGCCCTATAGATGCCTGGAGTTACCCCACAGACCCCACTGATGGTAAAACTGGTACTGGTTATACAGGTTTAACATTAAAAATTAGTGATACTGGTACTGGGCTTTATCCTGAGGCTACAGAGCCAACACTGCTGCTGAAAAACGCCAAGGAAGAATTCTTAGGAGATAGAATCCAGATTGGTAATAATTTACCTCAGCTATGGTGGAAGACTTCTGAATCTAAGTTTGTTGGACCAGAACCCTCGGATACTCAAAGCATTAGTGGCATCAATTGGACAAAGCCTGATTCACCCGCCGAAAACCGCTATCGCCTCTCCCAGATTCAGACACTAGCTGATGTCGGCTCTACGGATAGAGATAGAGATTGGGAACTAGACGCGGCAAAAGTACCAGAGAGTAATCAAGATCCTGTCGGTGGGTTGCGGGTGGTTACAGGGGCTGGGATTTATTTACGTAGTGCTGATACCGCAGCAACTACCAGTTTTACTAACGCGAAAGATGAAGTTTGGTCGGACATGATGCCTGTGCCTAACGCTGTAACAGATGCCAAGGATCCACAGACACCTTACTCAATGTATCCTGAACTTCAAGACGTTAAATTTAAAGTAGATAAACTTACTGATCAACCTGATAATGCCAATATTCCATACCTAAGAATGCGGGCAACGGCAGTTTATCACTACAAACAAACTAACTACAGTCAGACAGCCCCCACACCGATAGCCTGTGTTAGTAGTTTTTATGATCCTACGAACAGTGTTACAGCTAGGAATAGGACTGGATTGCCAAGTTGGACTCCCCCTACTGGTTTTGGTGGAGGTGGTACTGGTGGCTTATCCAATAATGGAATAGTTTATGGACCACCAACAAAAGCTTATAGTGATTATGATAGCCTTCTAACCTATCAATCTACATTAAGATATGCCAATAGGCGCTCCATAGATGATGGACTTTTAGCTGTGGCTTTAGAAAAAGCAAAAGCATCAGCCAACCTGACTCTTTCAGAACGATCTGCTATTGATGCGGCTATTTGCGCTTTGCAAATTTTAGATGGTAGTGTCACACCTTCGGATACGGCAATTCCTCATGGAGCAATTTTTGAAGCTGCGTTTTTAGATGGCAGACAAATTAAGGCAATACATTCAGACGATACAACTACCGCTGCTGATGAAAGGTTTGTGAATGTAAATCTTAATAGCACGGCCAATCTCAGCACAAACTATGATCTGCCAATACAAGATAGACAGCCTGTAGAAATTCGTGCCACTGTATTAGATTTGGATAAATTAAGAACCAAAGAGATTGGGGGAACAACACCATCACAGGAATACTTAATTCCCAATAGTGGCATTATCTACGCTACTCGTGACGATGCCTTGGCAGATAAAAGTTCAGGTAATGCAGACGAAACGGCGAAGAAGCTAGAAAGTTCAGTGGACTACAAACTTGATCCCAGTCGTCGTCCTAATGCCATTATTCTAGCTAATGGGTCAAACATCTCGCGGAAACCAGATTATCGAGACGCAGAGAAAGGTTTGATTGTCGCTACCAATTTACCTTCATATATTAAAGGTGACTTTAATCTGCATAGTAGCGGTGAGGAATTTACTGATGCGCTAGATAGCACTTGGAGCAATTTTTACACGAGATCAGCTAGTAATCTCAATCCTAATTTCGCTTGTCGTCCCAAAGACCCAAGATTGAATGTTGGTGGTGTTGATAAATGTCCTACTGGTGATACATGGCGAACTGCGGCTGTGATTTCCGATGCCATGACATTACTATCTAATAGCTATCAGTTTGGCTTCCGCAATGATGGAGATTATGACTGGAATAATAACTCCAGTGATCCGGCTTCAATTGATCCGGCTTCAATACCTAGCCGGACAATTAACAATGAATTTGGAACTAACAAGAATTTCCTATTCAATACCTACGCTCCGAAAACTCCTACTACTATTACTGGCACGTTTAGTGGTAAGTTTAATAGTGATGGTAAGTTGATTGATATTGATGATCCTAATAAGGATGGTACATTCGCTAAGGGACTGGAGAGTCAACATTACAATAATGGTTGGCGTTCTGGTCCGCCTAGTTCCTATATGTATAATTTTGTTACCCCTGTTGTCAGACAAACGGAAAGGAAAAACATTTCATATTTAGATTATGTGTATGAAGTTTGTGATGGTAGTATTGGCAAGTTCACCGACTGTAATAGTCCTACCAGCGATCCTAAACATTGGGTAATTACTAACGTGTCGACAGCTCAACACTACAAAGGACAAGGAAAGAATAATTGGAAGGGTGATATTGTAAAACAACCAATGACTTCTATAAAAACTGGCTCAGTTGGTACACCTGCCTCAGCTGAGTGGTCGGGGCCAAAGTTTGTGAAAAGAATTGCTTTTAAACGTAAGGCTGATGGTACGTTAGATAGTCCTCTTGCTGTTTATGGGGTAGATAGTTCGGGAAAATTAGAGGCTTTTGAAATATCAAATAGAAAAAATATTCGCCAGGTGAAAATAAGCACTGATGACACTATAGTTCCTTGGTTAAAACTTGATGATGATTATCAATGGAAACCTGTTTTATGGAACTCTCCTTTAAGCGCAAACGATAAATACAATAATTTTTGGTTGCAACAAGCTACAGAGACTACTTACAATGTCATAGTTGCCGCTGGTGATACTCCCGCTCGAACCAATGAAGATAATGGGGGTTTGGAGAACTATGTCCGTTTATCGGAGCTATGGATAAGTAATGATAAGGATGAGAAGGGAAATCTAATCAAAGTAAAAGCCAAGATCAGTGGTAGTTTCATGCAGCTAAGAAAGAGTTCTTATGCTACAGCCCCATTTCTGACAACCTTAACGACTTCTACCTCCGATGATTTTAAATACTCTGTCTCCAATGGAAATCAAAAACTTCCCTACTACGATACTCCCATAAGATTATGGGGTTATGATGTCGGGATACTTTCTCAGTCACCAGATTTGTTTTCCCAAAAATTAGTTATACCAGTAGGTGATTTACCCAATGAATATTTCCGAGAAGTGGGTAAAGATGATCCTTGGGTACAAAATTTATTGTGTGCTAAGGACGGTACTGATCCTACTGCTACCACCCCCCCTTATGTAATTGACCAAAATCAACGTCCAAGTATCTGTCAATCTTAGTCGGCATGGTGGAGAGATTATATACAATGTCTCTCCACTCATCATTTTTGCCGGATTGGGAAAGACACGCCAGGGAATAAATTCCCTGTCTAATAGCTCAAGTCCGTTAAAACGGACTGCTGAAATTTTCCAAGTATTTAGTCATCTTCAGATGACTTTCGCTATTAGCAAGGAACTTGAGTTCCTTGCGGGATAGAGGGTTCACGTTAAGTTGACACCAATGAGCTTTTGCTTTACCCCTGCCTAGAGAATTAAATGATTAAGCCGTTTTGAGTATAAATAAGGATTTGGTGATTAACAATGGTGCAACTTATAGGGAAACGGAATATTAGCAAAGATGATGGTTTTACTATTATTGAGTCGTTAGTTGCCATGATTGTGGCTTCTGCCTTAATGTTAGCGATCGCACCAGTTTTGATCCTATCTACAGCAACTCGTGTTCAGTCTCGTAGGGTAGAACTAGGTTCAAAAGCTGCAACGTCATTTATTGATGCGGTCAGGTCTGGAAGGATAGCCACACAATCAACGGATGGTACAACCGAATATATAACTACAGTTAAAGAGATTGATTCCACTGAATCTTCATCTTCATCTAGAAGCATTACAGATAGCAATAACATCAATGACTATTTGATTAGCGATAGCGATGAGAAGATGCCTGTTCCCTCATCAGCCGAAAATTTATATTGTGTTCAAAGTGATGGGATTATTCTGACACCTGGTTGTTCTAGTGTCCTTAATCAAAAGAATTTGTTTTACATTCAAGCGGGTCGAACAAGGATTACCAATTCTGGAACTAATGATGGTTATCGTTTAGCAGTGAGAGTGTATCGCCAAGATATTGATTTCACGAAACCTGTTTCAGCCAATGAAATTAATACCAAAAATACACAAGAACCTGTCACTGCTGGTTCAGGAAATAAACAAGCGCCGATTCTAGAAATGGCTGCTGATGTGGCTAATGCTAATACAAGTTTTAAGGCTTTATGTAATCGCTTGGGTTTTAAAGCTGGTTCTGATACTAAACCTTGTAACTAAAAAATTGGCAACTGTTCGGTTACTTTTGCAAAGCAATAGTATGAAAACTAACAAAGGCGTTGGGACATGAACTTTTGTAAAATCACGAAAAACCTAGACTTGTAGGGGTTTAGCAGTGCTAAACCCCTACCAGCAGAATCAAATAATTAAGCCGTGTTGAATATAATTAAATTCGGATGATTAAATTTACTAAAGGTGAAACTGGAATATGCTTAAACCAACTAATTTCTTGCTTAAAGGATGGATGCAATTTTCTAGGGTAGCAAACCGAGATCATGGTTTTACCCTGTTGGAACTGTTAATAGGCTTGGTAATGGCATTTTTAATCTTGACACCGTTGTTTGGACTAATGCTAAACATTATGAATACAGACAAAAGGGAGCAAGCTAAGACGACTTCTGAGCAAGAATTACAAATAGCGATGGATTTCATTACTCGTGATTTACAACAGGCTGTTTATATCTATGGTTCCCAAGGTGTTACGAGTAATTACAGTGATACAGCCGCAAGTAGTGGGATTAAAGATTCGTTGCCTACTGTCGCCAATGGAGTACCTATACTGGTTTTCTGGAAGCGAGAATTAATATCAAATGTCATTCCTACGGATGTATCAGAGGCAAAGGATGATGCTTTTGTTTATTCTTTAGTTGCGTACTACTTGATTAAGGATAGTAATACAACTTGGTCGAATGCAGCTCGGATTTCTAGATGGCAAATTAAGGATGGTGTCCGCAGTATAAGTAACAGTACGGGGGAAACTTGCACTGGTTCTTATGATACAACTCTTAAATTTGTTGCTACTGAGAACTGTCCTGATAATGGTTTTGTGCCGTTTAACCTGGATAGAGGAACGGGTGATATAACTCAAAAAATGAATCAATGGCGATCGCCTGATACCACCAATTATCCCAACTTAACAACAACCAAGACGACTACTACCCAGGTGCTAGTTGACTATATTGATCAAACTGTGCCACCGGATAATGACGCTACAAATAGTCCAAATATAACACCATCATGCGGTACTGATGCTAACCAACCAAGTGTTGACATAATACCAATATCAAGTACAACAATGACCAGTTTTTATGTCTGTGTTAGTAATTATCTAGACAAAGAAAACAAAGGGCAAGTAATTTCCACAGCCCAGATTTTTATCCGGGGTAATGCTTTAGCTCGTACGCAAGCCAGTAATATAAATTACACTGACAAGAATCAACAAACTTTCTTTCCTACGGTTAGTGCTATTGTTCAGGCTCGTGGCTTTTTGTACACTCAATAAATAAAACCATCTTAATTAATAGGAGTAAATAATGGTTACTGATTATAGAGTTAAAAGTTTAATTATCAAATTATTACAGCATCATCGTCAACGATATATTGATCTAGATGCTGGTTTTACAGTGTTGGAAATAATGACAGCGTTGTTAATGATTGGTATTCTATCAGCGATCGCTGCTCCTGGTTGGATGGGATTTATTAATCAACAACGCTTAAATCAAGTCAGTAATGGAGTTGTATCAGTCATTCAACAAACACAGTCAGAAGCTACAAAAACAAAACGTACCTACAGCGTCAGTTTTCGCGTTAATAGTGGCATCCCTGAGTACATAATTTATCAGGGTACTCCTCCTGCTACGATTACTTCTGGTTGGACAGCTTTAGGTGATAATGTAACGCTTGAATCCAGACAAGTTTTCTTGTACACAAATCTTACATCTTTGACAGCCTATAATACAATAGATACTACAAGTGATACTACAAAACAGATTGTTCAAACCGGACCAGGAACCGGCACAATTACTTTTGACAATCAAGGCGTATTAGCAAGTAAGAGCGGTGGTACTGTCACTGACATACCTTTAGCAATTATGGTGTCTGCACCCCAATCAACAACAAATAATGCCGCTAGTAGCGAAAAACGCTGCGTTATCCTGCAAAGCTTAATTGGTGGTATCCGAACCGCGAAAGACGCAAGCTGTCAAACTATCCCCACGAGTCAATGAGGTAATAATTTTACATAGCTATAAAAAAATCAAAAATTCCTAAAAAAACATCATATAAAAAAATCATCCCCCCATAGCAATATATATATGTTTATCTTGCTTGCCAATTACCAGGGATGAATTACTTACCGAAGCATAACTCTAACAGCGGTTTCACTGTGATAGAAATGATGACAGCGTTGTTAATGATTGGTATCCTATCAGCGATCGCAGCACCAAGCTGGTTAGCGTTTATCAACGTTCACCACTTAAATATTGCCCAAGATCAAGTTTATCGAGCCATGCGTGAAGCTCAAAGCCAAGCCAAAAAGGAAAAGTTGACTTACCACGCTAGTTTCCGCGAACAAAATAATATTCTTCAATGGGCAGTTCATGCGGCTACAATTGACCCATCTAATGCTCAATGGAATGATTTAGATGCTAGTGTGAAGTTAGACACAGAATCAACATTAGACCAATTATCTAATGGTGTGAGACGAGTCCAGTTTGATTATATAGGTAGTGTTCCCCTGAATCAACAGGGACGAATCACTCTGTCTCCTAAATCTGGAGGAAAAGTCAAGCGTTGTGTTATCGTTTCCACCATATTAGGCGCAATGCGAACCGCTAAGGAAAATCCTACACCTGATAACAGAAACAGGTATTGTTATTGATTCAGCCAGATGCAGCCAGATCCCCGACTTCTCTAAGAAGTCGGGGATCTATATCCTTTATTAAAAACTAATATATGATGGATCAAGTTATTAAAGCTTTTGAATGTAAAGATTATCAAACAGCAGCCAAATTACTTCAGAAACTACTGGTAGAATCACCAGAAAATCCTTGGGTACAACTATATTTTGGTAAATTAAAAGAAGTTTCTCATCAATTCCCAGAAGCTGAAAAAGTATATCGTCAATTACTCCGCATAACGACTCATAATAAAATTATTTCCCAAGCTCGTCAAGGCTTACAGCGACTAGAAGAAGTCAAACAAGAAGAAAAACAACGAGCTATATTTAAATCTATATCTGCACCTAATAACAATGAACTGGGAATATTAGTTTTAGAACCCATTAATAATGAACTCAAAACCAGCGCAGCCAGCAATTTTGCCCAAATCATGCAGATAGACATTTACACAGCAAGAATGATATTACCTAGCCAAAATTGGCGAGTTTATCGCATTGCTAAAGTCGGAGAATTAGCATTCTATGGAACACAATTACAACAGGCTGGTATTCCCTGTTTCTGGGTAAAAATTCCCCAAATTCAACAAATTCAAGTATTTCAAGTTAAACATTTATCAATAAATAAATCTCAAATCAACGTAGTTTGTCAAAATGAAGCAAATCAAACTGGTTCGATGAAATTTGATTTATCAGAAGTTACTGATAGAGTAGTGGGACTTTTACCAATTTTTGAACAAGTTGTAGATGTTAATGCTAAAGGGAAACTAGAACGGAAAACTAAAACTCAAGATTATGCTCAATTTTGTGATTTACATCTACCAAATAGACGGAGTATTTTGCGAATTTATGATCAAGGATATGAATTTCAACAAGGTTTAGAAACTCAATCTCAAGCTAACTACAATACCATGAGAATAAATTGGAACAATTTAATGGTATGGGTTGAGAATCATTTACCAGAAGTTAAGGTGTGGTCAGATTTTAAACCCTTTGCACAAATAGTTATAGACCAAACAGACATCCTCAAACAAATCCCATCTCACATCAATTTATTTCGCAGGGAACAAAGTAATTGGGATGCAGCTTTTCATTTATATAGTGGGATTATCTTTACTAAAAATGCTTTGTAGGAGGTTTTAAAAGTAGTTTTTCACTCTCCCCCCACTTTCGAGAGTTTATAGGGTAGGTAGAAGTAGG
>NZ_VIKX01000095.1 GCF_009711935.1 Dolichospermum sp. UHCC 0259
CTCCTATCCCTGTTACTTCCTAATTCCTTTTTAGTGGGGGAGTGTGAACAGTTACGTTTGATCTGTAAAAGGACTACCATAGGTATTAAAAAAACCAGCAGAAGCGAATTGATTAATAGGGGAAGCTCCATTGCCGGCTGCTAATTGTACTTTGAGGATATCTTTGCCAGTAAAAGAGGTATTTAATGTTAGCCATGTTAAACTACTTAAGGTGGTTTTACTATCACTAATGGTGTCAACTAATGGCTTTCCTGTTCCATCTCTTCCCCCTATAAACCGATTATCAAATGGGGTATTGGGTAAGGCTTCAAATTTAATATTATCCCCTGTAGATACTCCAGTTAGGTTAATCCAAGTTGTGCCACTAAGTTTTGTAGTTGTGGAAAATTGTTCGGCTTCTAAGGGGAGAATCCGATTTTCAATACTATCTAATCTTGTGCTTAATGCTGTTAATTCTGAGGAAAATTGAGTTTGCAATTGTTTGATTTTGCTTAAATCTTCTTCTGGAATTGCTTCTTCAGTGGCAATCAATTGGGTAATTTTTTCTAAACAAGTATTTAAACCTGCTGCAAATTCGTAACGAGTGATAGACCGATTTCCTAAATAAAAACCTTGAGAATTACCTTGAATACACTCATATTTTTCTACTAAACTTTTTAATGCTTCATAAGCCCAGTCTTTAGGCTCTACGTCACGTAGTTGTGACACGGAGTTACTTTGAGATATTTCTTGTTCTTCTGATGCTATAATAGGATCGGCATTGACTTGAATGGGATTGATTGTTGCGGCGATTACTGCAATAAGACTAATTTTGGGTAAATCTATTAACTTCATGAGGTTGAATGTTTTAAGTGGTTTAATTTGTCTCAGTATATCATTGAGCATGAATTATTAATAATTTTACACAATAAATTATACATATTTAGCAATATATTCGCCAACTGAAAAAAGTCTTAATTCATGGCAATTAGCTGGAATTATCAGGTTATAGCTCTGGAAAAGCTCGTAATTAAACGTAAGTAAAGTTACCGATACTTAATTTAAGTTTGTTACTTTTTGTATTATTTACCATATATACTGAGAAGAATTTTTAAGTACCTCGACAAAATTAATTAAGTAAATCGCGTCTACTTTGAAACAAGATTGTTTTTTTTAATTGGGTTTTATTCTCACATCCTATCCTCTGGCCAATACTGTAGGTTAAGCTCAAAAATAGAATTAAGTCGGTTGGGTTGTTCTCGTTAGCGTTGTGAAGCAATGGCAAGAAACCCAACTTTTATGGTCGGTGGCATCAACCGCTTAGTAATGCTTCTACAAATTCGTAACTAGAAAATGGACGTAAATCTTCGATGCCTTCACCAGCGCCTATAAAACGGATGGGTAAGCCTAATTGCTGGACAACAGCGATCGCTACTCCTCCTTTACCTGTTCCGTCTAATTTGGTTAAAACAACGCCGCTGAGTTGGGCTGCTTGGGAAAATACTTCGGCTTGTCGCAGTCCATTTTGTCCCAAGGTGGAATCGAGAACTAACAGGGATTCTACGCGGGCATTAGGGGCTTTTTTATCTATGATTTTACGAATTTTGCTGAGTTCGTCCATGAGGTTTTTCTTATTTTGCAGTCTCCCAGCGGTATCTATTAATAGTAGTTCGGTTTCTCTTGATTGGGCTGCGGCGATCGCATCAAATACCACTGCTGCTGGATCTGTGTTTTTACCAGGATTGGCGATAACTTCTACACCGCTTCTATTTCCCCAAACTTTGACCTGTTCCACTGCTGCCGCCCGGAAGGTATCCGCTGCCCCAATCAGGCATTTATAACCAGATTTTTGGGCTAGGTGAGAAATTTTACCAATGGTGGTAGTTTTTCCTGCACCATTGACTCCGGTAATTAACCAAATTGTGAGTTGATCTTTTTCCGGTGCAAAGCTGGGTTTATCTTGGTTTTGCAAGGGTGCATCTAGCATACCTCTGAGAATTTCTTTAAGATAAGCGATCGCTTGTTCCGGTGGAGTAACTTCCGCCAGGATTTTTTTCTGGAGCGCAGCAATAATATAATCTGTTGCCTCTACACCCACATCTGCCTGGAGAAGTAATGATTCAATTTCATTTACAGCCGCTTGATTCAGAGGTCCTTGACCAACAATTGCTTTTAATTGATTGA
Source organism: Dolichospermum sp. UHCC 0259 (assembly GCF_009711935.1). GTDB lineage: Bacteria > Cyanobacteriota > Cyanobacteriia > Cyanobacteriales > Nostocaceae > Dolichospermum. The sequence continues at coordinate 2,164 of NZ_VIKX01000095.1, forward strand.
GAATATTTCGGCGGGTTTTATCTAAACCTTGGCGGAGTTTTTTCAACCAAGTAATTTCTTCTAGAGAAATATCTTCAGCTTTTCTCCCTTGGGCGGCTAAAACCTTGGCTGACCACTTAAACCCATCATCAAACACCAGTTCTGGAATCTCAACTTCTGTTTCTGTTGGGGTTGTCGGTGTTTCTGGAATCTCTGTTTCTATCGCACTAGCAATTAATTTCTCCTGTTTAGCTTCTCTTTCCGCCGCAGCCCGTTCTAAAAAAGATAAATTAGCTGTTTCTATTTCACTGACAACATCTTCAGTAATTTCTGCTATATTTGCATCTACTTCTATCGGTGCGGTTTCTTCTTCTACTTCAGTTTCTCCTATTTCTTCAGTAACAGGATTTTCTTCAACAGCTACAGGTGATTCTGGTTCTATTTGTTGTTTTTCTTGAATATTTTTATAAGCAGCTTTAGCAAAAGCCAACAAATCCGCCGTATCTGGTTCGGTTGTGTCTGTTTCAGTTGCTTCTACTACAGGTGCTTCCTCCTGATTTTGAGTTTCAGGAGTATCAGCAGATTCATTATTCGGACGACGAAACCAATTAAAAGCCATTGTAGTTTAATTAGAAAGGAGTCAGGAGTCAGGAGTCAGGAGTCAGGAGTTAGGAGTTAGGAGTCAGGAGTCAGGAGTCAGGAGTTAAGAAAGAAGAAGAAGAAAGAATAAGGAATAAGAAATAAAAGTCTTATCAATGACCAATGACCAATGACCAATAACCAATAACCAATTTAAACAGGTTGCTTTTGTTCGCTAACTCGGCGGAGAACACCATTAATAAAACGGTGTCCGTCTTCTCCACTGTAGCGTTTAGCTAGTTCCACAGCTTCATTAATGGCAATGCTGTCGGGGACTTTCATAAACTTTATTTCTGCGGTGGCTATTTGTAGGATATCTCTATCAATTTGGGCTAGACGGGTAACTTGCCAATCCACTAAAGCATTAGAAATAGATTCTTCAATAGCTTGATGATTTTCACTAACGTTAATAATAATAGCTTTAGCGTAATTACGAACTTCCTTATCTTGATTAGCTAACTGAATTAATTCAGGAAAATCAACGGATGTACCTAATTGATTTATAGCTATTTGGGTATAGGAAATTGCCTCTTTCAACATAGTTCTAGCTGTATTTAAGTCAGCGGCTCTCGTTTCGCTAGTTAATAAGCGATCATTGCTCCGTTGCAGTTCGCCTGCGGCATTATTCAATGTATCCTGTACCTCTAATGTGAGGGTACGGACTGCCCCTAAAACTAGCTTGGAGACTAATTGCTCGTCTGATAGGGTTTCCAGTTTCTTGGGGTTAATGGGTAATTGGCTAAGGCTTAACAGAGCCAATTCGCGGGCTATTTGTTGGGGTTTACGACGTTGCATAGAGTTGGGATGATGAAAAATATATGAGTTCTAGCACAGATGAATAATCAGCTTATCTATTTTTTGTTCACTTTACTAGGTTGGTATCGAGTTTAGTTTCTATTTCGGGAATTTCCTGCTGTTGTATTTCTAAAGATGATCCTGGTGACAGTGCGGAAAACTCTGATGATTGAATATTAGGGGCGACTATACCACCAGACACAACTATCTTAAAAGCATCTTCAACGGATATAGAAAGGTTAACTACATCTTCTTCTGGTACTACTGCATACCATCCTGTAGTTGGATTGGGGGTAGTGGGAATAAATAGACTAAGCACAGGACGGGGTATTTGATTTTGGATTTCGTTGCTAATTGCGCCGGTGACAAATGCGATCGCCCAAATGCCCGGACGAGGGTATTCTACTAAAACTACTCGGCGAAATTTACCATTAGAATCCTTTAGGAGAGTTTCTAATAGTTGCTTGAGAGTTTTATATACCTGTCCTGCTAAAGGAATCGCTTGTAATAACCGTTCACCAAAATCCAATAACCACCGCCCAGCAATATTCCTAGCCATTAAACCAATAGCCAGAATACTTAATAATGGTACGGCTAATCCTACTAGTAAATTAAGTATATTTACCAAGATGGGATTTAAGCCATCAAAGGGATTAAGTTGTTTAGGAACTTGGGTGAGAAAGTTAATTACCCAGGTAGCTATGGTAATTGTTAACCAGATTGTAGTTGCTAGGGGAATTACCACCAGCAAACCAGCAATCAGGTCATTTTTGAAGTCTTGTTTCCACCGTTCTATTCCCAAACCCCGATTCTCCTTATTTAGCTTCGTCAAACTGTTGTGATTATTTTCCATTTCAGCAAATTAGTCACATTGGGAATATCAAAAACTGATGACAACGGGCTTTTATCATGATGAGAAAATGCCCTTTGCCTTCTTCTCTCATGATAAAAGTCAAACTATCGCTACAAAAGTTCACAATTTTCCTAGTTCAATGTAAATATAGCCCTTAGTCCACCGTCATGGCGGCTGGTAAATCTTTTAGAGTGTTAATTATCTTCGTCGTACTTGTAAACGATTGTTGCAAGTCTGAGAGATATTTATCTATCCTACCGCGCTATATCGCCAAATGCTCACAATTTAGGTATGACTATTTGGAGTTAATGGGAATTAATTTTTGATCGCTTCTCTGACCAAAGTTGCCAATTTATCTGCACTATCAGGAACAGCGATCGCTTTGGCCTTCTCTCCCATTTTCCCTAATTCTGTCGGAGACTGCAACAAATTCAATACCTGAGTTGTAAATATTTCCTGAGTTAAATCCGACTGTTTAAAGGACAAAGCCGCACCAGCCTGAGTAAATACTGCCGCATTATAAGATTGATGATCTTCCGCCGCAAAGGGATAGGGAATCAAAATTGCTGGAGTACCACAAACTGCCAATTCTGTCAAGCTACCCGCGCCAGAACGACTAATAGCTAAATTAGCTCTTCGCAACAAAGCCGCCATATTATCATAAAAAGCCAGAGCGATATATTGAGGATGTTGAAGACTATGAATATCGGGATCATTATCCCCCGTTAAATGGACAATATAAGCACCAGCTTGAAACAAAGCGTCCGCAGACTGTCGGACTAATTTATTTACAGCTACAGCCCCCTGACTACCACCAAACACCACAATTAGAGGCACACCATCAGGAATAGGTAAATCTAAAGTGTTATTAACAGCATCATCTAAAAATTGAGAACGCACAGGAGTACCTACACAGACAGTTTTTGTCCCAGGTAAATATTGAGTAGTTACGTCAAATCCTATTGCCACTGCCTTACACCAAGGACCAAAAAAGCGGGTAACTTTGCCCGGTAAAGCATTGGATTCATGAAAAACCACAGGTAAACCCAAAGAACGCGCTGCAATCACCGCAGGACCGGCAATATAACCCCCTGTAGTGAAAACTCCTTGGAACTTTCCTTGTTGTAAAATCCGTCTAACTTGAAGAATCGAACTGATTAATTTCCACAAAGTGCGGACAGAACCAAGACTCAAACCTTGCTGAAACCCTTCAACAGCAACCGTATTTAAAGGATATATCTTGGGAACTAACTGAGTTTCTAGCCGATTTGGCACACCCAGCCATTCAATATTGTATTCTGGCAGTTTTTCAGCCAATGCGATCGCCGGAAACAAGTGTCCACCTGTCCCACTAGCTGCTATAAGTAATTTAATTGATGGATTTACCATTCCCGACTATACCATTTATCTCCCAGTTTCATTAAGATAAAACAAATTCCTTATCTTGTATCATCAAATCAGTAAAATCTTCCTTATGACTAAAATTATCCCCTTATTAATGAAACGTAACAAAACATTAAGCGTGAGTATTTCCCTAATTTCCAGTGTACTGGCAATTGGTTTATCTAGCACTTGGCAATTGGCACAAGCCGGTCAACCCGCAAATGCCCCCACTACACTCACTAACCTATTAACACAAATTGATAATGCTGCTAATCAAGGGAATGTGAACGGTGTCATGGAATTTTATAGCCCTACATTTACTCATGGTGATGGCTTAAACCGCAAAGCAATGGAACAAGCCTTAACAGGACTTTGGAAACGATATCCCAAATTACGTTACACAACCAAGTTAGAATCTTGGAAATCGGAAGGCAATACAATTATTGCGGATACTGTCACCACCATTAGCGGTTTACCAGCATCAGCTAATAATAATTTAACTCTGCAATCTACAATTAAATCGCGGCAAAAAGTCACAGGTGCAAAAATCGTTCATCAAGATATTTTATCAGAACGGACTCAACTCACCGCTGGTAGTAAACCACCCCAAGTAGAGATTAAATTACCACAACAGGTAAAAGTTGGGGAAAAATATAGTTTTGATGCCATTGTCCAAGAACCATTAGGTGAAGATTTTCTCTTGGGAACAGCCATAGAAGAACCCATTCAGGCAAATAAACTTCTCAACCCCACAATTGCAAATTTAGAGTTTCTCAATTCTGGTGGACTCTTCAAAATAGGACGCGCACCTTCTACTCCCGGACCTCAATGGGTTTCCGCTGTAATTCGCCGAGGTGAAGATATGACTATCATTACTCAACGGTTGCAGGTGGTTAAGAAGTAGTTATTGGTCAGTAGTCATTGGTCATTGGTCATTGGTCAAGAGTATACTAACAACGAACAACTGACAACTGACAACTCCATGCAAAACCAAATTGTTTTTATTACTGGTGCAAGTAGTGGTATTGGTGCTGCTTGTGCCAAGATTTTTGCTCATGCTGGTGCAAAACTAATTTTAGCTGCACGACGGTGGGAACGGTTACAGCAATTAGCTGATTCGTTAGATATTTCATCTGAGAAAATCCATTTATTGCAACTTGATGTGTGCGATCGCTTGGCGGTAGAATCAGCCATTGCTAACTTACCCTCATCTTGGAAAAATATTGATATTCTCATTAACAATGCCGGTTTAAGTCGCGGTTTAAGTAAATTACAGGAAGGCGACTTTCAAGACTGGGAAGAAATGATTGATACGAATATCAAAGGTTTGCTTTACCTCACCCGTTATATTGTCCCCGGAATGGTAGAACGGAATCATGGTCATGTCATCAATATCGGTTCTATTGCCGGACATCAAACCTATCCTGGGGGTAATGTCTATTGTGGAACAAAAGCCGCCGTTAAAGCCATTTCTGAAGGCTTAAAACAAGACCTTTTAGGAACTCCCGTGCGAGTGACATCTGTAGATCCTGGTATGGTAGAAACAGAATTTAGTCAAGTCCGTTTTCATGGTGATACAGAACGGGCGAAAAAGGTGTATGCAGGTGTTAAACCCCTAACTCCTGATGATGTAGCTGATGTGATCTTTTTCTGTGCCACTAGAGCCAGTCACGTTAATATTAACGAAGTCATACTTATGCCAGTTGACCAAGCCAGTGCTACCTTAGTAAATCGGCAGCTTTGAACTCAATCCTCATTCCCAGTCGGAGTCTGGATCTGTAAAAATCAAAATCCCACAGATTCTTCACTCCTGCCCTTTGCCTCTTGCCATAACGACAATTTTCAATGCGAACCTACTTAAGTAAATTAAAAAGAAATATGGTAATTTTTTGTATAATTACGAATTTAAAAACTTAAAAATTTAATTACTTCATATAAAGAATAATGTGTAGACAATCTATGGATAGTAGCAGGAATCATAGATTCAATCGGAATAGTAGTAAAACAAGATCCCCGATTTCTTTAAGAAGTCGGGAATCTGACTTTTGCAATGTTGACAAATCAAATATAAATTCTATGCTTCAGGGCTTAAATTTCCTCGTGCTTTTACCATTTTTCAGCCCAATAAACAATTTCTGAAGATGCAACATCAATTGCGACTCCATGACTATTACCATGATGCCATTTTGCACCAGGTTGGCTTTTATCTTCGGCTTTTAATACCAATATTTCATAGCTGTTAGGAAAGGTTTCTGTTTCGGAATCGCTAGTATAAAAGAAGGTTGTGGGTACTCCGTTGGGTTGGTTACTATGATTATTTGTGTTTCCACCCTGGTATTGATGCTGAGAGATTTTTTTGTATTGTTTCAGCAAGTTTTTAATTTTTGCTTGTGGTTCTTTGAGACGAATTTGTAAAGAACTACTGCCGGGAGTTATTCCGGGAGAATAAGCCATTTCTAAAACTTGAGATTCGGGAGGAATTTGTCTGGGAAAATGTTGTATTTGTTGAAGATCAGCCCATTTGTGATTACGAATTTCTTGATATTTTGATGTATCTGTAATTGGCTGTAGTTGTTTGGTTTTACTAGTAGCTTTATTAATCAGGAAACCGCCAATAACTAGACCAAAACTACCAAGGGACAGTAAAATTATTGTAGCGAGATTAACAAAAATAGATCGCTTCATTCGGTTGGGTTGCATCTAGCTGGTAGATTAATATCCCAACATTTAAAACAGTAGTCCTGATAGTTTTGAATCTAGCCTGAGTTAGATTGACAGAAAATTTTTGATTTGGTTAAATTGATGACAAATTTAAAAAGAACCAATGATCATTCCTGACAAAATTAGAAAACCAATCCAGACGTTTTGACGAAACATTTCCCCATAAGCAGGATGAGGTATTTCGGGCTGTTGTAAGCGGATAATTTGCCAAATCCAGCCGATGGTAGCGAGGATTAAACTGATCCAAAATACTATATCTAAGTGAACTAATACACCTACTCCAGCGAGGAGAATAACTGTCCCTATGAAGAAAATAGCGATCGCTGTTGGGGCATATTTACCAAAGAATAAGGCGCTAGAATTAATCCCAATGCGTTGATCATCTGTGCGATCGCTCATTGCATAGATCGTATCAAATCCTAATGTCCATAGTACCGTCGCCCCCCAAAGTAACCACGTCGGTGCTGTAATATTGGCTGTAACTGCACTCCAACTAATTAAAACCGCAAAACCCCAAGCTATGGAAAGCACCAATTGAGGAACAGGAAACACCCGTTTTGCGCCAGGATACAGGACAATCACCGGAACGGCGGCTACAGACAACCAGAAGCTTAAAGAGTTAAGATAAAAGGCCATAACTGCGGCACAGACAAGGGAGACTATCCCCACCACAATCCCGATTTTAACAGACAGGGCGCGAGATGCCAAAGGGCGATCGCGTGTTCTCTCAACTTGGGGATCAATATCTCTGTCCCATAAATCATTAACCACACAACCAGCCGCACTGGTGGCGATACTACCGCAAATAATTACTCCTACCAGGGGGATAGGCGGTTTACCCGCAGCGGCTAAAAATACAGCCCACAATGCGGGTATCATCAGAATTAACCTACCTTCCGGTTTATTCCACCTTAACAGCCGGATAATTACAAGCCATAATGGTTCTGGGTTGGTTTTTGCTGTCTCCAACATATTTGCTCATTTAACATATCTTTACATTTATAGAATATCCTTATTTGCTATTTCTCCTCCAGTCCCTATTCACAAGCACAAAAAATGGTAAATTCCGTCTCGGCTAATTGGGAGAACACACCCAGCCAATCAGTTCCAGAAAATCAGATGATTGCAGCCATTGATATTGGTACAAATTCTTTGCACATGGTGGTGGTAAAAATTGACGCGACTTTACCATCTTTTACCATTATTGCCAGAGAAAAGGAAACGGTGAGATTAGGCGATCGCAATTTAATTACTGGCGACTTAAAACCAGAAGTCATGAGTAGAGCGATCGCCTGTTTAGGCAGATTCAAAACCCTTGCTGAAAGCTTAGGAACAAATAGCATTGTGGCTGTAGCGACAAGTGCCGTCCGTGAATCTCCCAATGGACAAGAATTTCTTCATCAAATCGAAACCGAAGTTGGCTTAATCGTTGACTTGATTTCTGGACCAGAAGAAGCCCGTCGCATCTACTTAGGTGTCTTGTCGGGGATGGAATTTAACAACAAACCCCACATCATCATTGACATTGGTGGTGGTTCAACAGAATTGATTTTAGGAGACAGCGAAGAACCCCGTAGTCTCACCAGTACCAAAATCGGTGCAGTCCGACTAACTGGAGAATTAATCGCCTCAGATCCCATCAGCGAAACCGAATTTCAATACCTCCAGGCTTACGCTAGAGGAATGTTAGAACGTTCTGTAGAAGAAGTCCAAAGAAAACTCAAAATTGGTGATTTTCCCCAGTTAATCGGCACATCTGGGACAATAGAAACCATTGCCACCATCCATGCACGGGAAAAATTAGGTCTTATTCCCACCACCCTCAACGGCTATCAATTCAGTCTCCAAGACTTGCGAACCTGGGTAAATCGCCTTCGCAAAATGACCAATGTAGAACGGGCTACCATTCCGGGAATGCCAGAAAAGAGGTCAGAAGTGATACTTTCAGGAGCAGTAATTTTACAGGAAGCCATGACCTTGTTAGGAGTCGAATCCTTAACAGTATGTGAGCGTTCTCTTCGAGAAGGCGTAATTGTAGACTGGATGCTGACTCATGGCTTCATTGACAACAGACTACGGTTTCAAAGTTCCATTCGAGAACGCAGTGTATTAAAAACTGCCAAAAAATATCAAACTAACTTAGAACATAGCGATCGCGTTACCGCTTTTGCACTAGATATATTTGACCAAACCAAAGGACAACTACATTATTGGAATGCAGATCAACGCCAATTACTATGGGCTGCTGCCATTTTACACAATTGTGGTCACTATATCAGCCATTCTGCACACCACAAACATTCATACTACTTAATTAGAAATGGCGAATTACTCGGTTATAACGAAACCGAAATTGAAATCATCGCCAATATAGCCCGTTATCACCGCAAATCTCCACCCAAAAAAAAGCACGACAGCTATCGAAATCTACTCCACAAAGAACATCGGACAATGGTTAATCAACTCAGCGCCATCTTAAGATTAGCTGTAGCTTTAGACCGAAGACAAATAGGCGCTATTTCTCATGTTAAATGTGACTATATTCCCAACTTCAAAGAATTTAAAATGTCCATATTTCCATCTACCACTGATGATGAATGTTCCTTAGAAATGTGGAGTTTAGATTACAAAAAAGGAGTCTTTGAAGAAGAATTTGGTTTGAGATTCGTAGCAACATTAATGAATACAGGACATTTCATCTGAATTGGTAGCGCACAAATCTTTTAGCATTTATGTCTGTATCTGCAAATCCTAAAGTCTGTAGGGGCGCAGGGCCTGCGCCCTCAATTATATTTCACCAAGTGTGATTACCGCTATATGAGTTACTTGATTATTTCCTCCAAAATTTCTACAGCCTTTTTGACATTATTATGGTAGCTCAATATATTGTGATAGCTCATACCTATACTTTTACCATGAGCTATTTTGTGGCGATTTTCAACCACATTATCTATAGAGGTTTTTATTTGATCATTTATTTTATTAGTGAATTCATTTGCCCAATCTGAGCTAAATTCAAGCAATATTCTTTTAATTTTCTCTGTTTTACAGTTTGTTATATCATCTATCTTTTTTCCAACAAATTTTTGAATATTGGCTGAAGCTTTATTTTCACAATATTTTTCTAATAAAACTCTCAAAGATTCCTCAATGAATCCTGATACCAATATACATAAATATTTTGACCATTCACTTTTAATCTCTAGTTCTTCAAAAAGGGCAACTTTTTTAAATAGATTATCTATTTTCTGACGATGAGCTAATATAGATGGATTCATAAATGAGTGTTTCTATAAAGCTTTTGCACATACTCCAGTCTCGTCATCAGATTTTTTCTATTGGTTGTTGAAGGTTGGGAAAATGACCAAAAGTGCTTGTCATTAATCAGCAATTCATAAAACTTTTTAAATTTTGAACATTCCAAACCTTTGTCCAACTCTTGAGCAGTTAGCAGCATAACACTATCAAAGAGGATTTGGAATTTTTTCTTCTCATGAAAAACCTTAGAACCAATACAAGTTTTAAGAAAATCTATTGTTTTAATAAATATATTTTTCATCTCTTTTTCGGAGATTATATCTAAATCTTTATTTTTCAACATAAATTGATTGAGAAAATTTTTCATATTGCCCGAATAATTTTCTAAGTCGAAATGAAGAGCTAAAAATCTTAAAATATGCTCTTGTTCATTAGCCCTAATATCATCCTTCCCATAAAGCTCTCTCCATGTTTCGTTACTTGATAAATCTTGAAGCAACTCACTAAAAGAACCATGATAAATAGCATTGCGAATTTCCTGGGAATTTAAGGGAGTTCCAGTGGTATTAAGTCGTTCAAATAGATAAAATATACCCTGTAGATCATAACTTTCAGATATGATTATACAGTGGATTATTGCATTACCAAGCTCACGACGCTCGGATAGAGGTAATGTAGAATAAGTTAAGCCTTCTAGCTGTTGAACAACCTTTTTAAGCTTAAATACTTTCCCATTTGGAAAAGATTCTTGAAAGAAATATTGTAAAGTTTTCAGGCGTTGTTGTCCATCTATAACCAGATATTTTTTAGAAAATTTATCTTTAGCGAGAAAGAGTGAAGGACTAGGAAGACCTAATAACAAGGTTTCAATAAAGCGTGATGCTTCTTCTTCTTTCCAAACATAGTCTCTCTGAAACCCCGGAATAATAAATTCTTGTTCTTCCATTCGTTTTACTAATGTATCAACAGGAAAATCAGCACCGTAATACTCAACTTCTAGTCTTGGACTTTCTGTTTCTTGTATGTCGTAGTTCATAGGTTAGTTATACATTTATACTTACTATATTAGTGGAATGGTTGCACATCCTCTTAGATCGTAGCCCATCTGCCAGTTTATTTAAATTATATCTATCAGATTGCCATAAACCGCCTCCCTGGGTGAACTAACCTCACGGCTAATACCTATAAACAAAAATTATATATGTATAAATATCACAATACAAACTTATTGTTTCCACAGTTTCATAGCCCTAACCATACCTTGATATATTCACAGAAGTATTTATCAAAACAAAGTAAAAAAAATAACACTTAAAAATAGAAATTTCTTTTATAAAAAATCAGCCGAGCCATGCTAAAGTTTTAATCTTGTTATCCTCCTTAGCTGCTTCAGCTTATGTATCTGCCTTCTTTACATCCACAACACCTTGAAGAATTAGTCAAGAACAGTGGTATAAACTTAGACTTGATTCTTTTGAACTTTAAATCGCTTCAAGGCATCAACGTTTATGAATATTTGCTGATTTCTGACCAACTCCCTCGTACCAATACAGGGATGATTAGAAATGCTTGGTTACATCGTTATAATCATGTGATAGAGGGTGGTTGGTGGTGTTCTGGACTAGACCCCCTCAACAACTGGCATGGTATGGAATGGGGATGTTTTAAACCCGACCAACCGCGACAAAATCAAAAAGGTAAATCAATCAAATACGAACATCCTCCCAGCACACCCACACGCATATTTTGTTTACGCATACCTTTACAAATTTGGCAACAAGTTGGACAACGTTACAACTTAAATTTACCAGAAAATATCACCATTAATCATGATGGTGAAGCCGAAGGTTTTTGGGAATGGGTAATTAAAAATAAAATAGCTATTGTTATTTGTGAAGGTGTAAAAAAAGCCGCATCTCTTTTAAGTCAAGGATATGTTGCGATTGCGATTCCTGGGATTAATAGCGGTTATCGAGTCATTAAAGATGAATTTGGCAAAGTTACCCGGCGGCAATTAATACCTGATTTAGCCGCATTTACAAATACAAAACGCGATTTTTATATTTGTTTTGACTTTGAAACCCAAGCCAAAAAAATTGCCGCTGTCAATAATGCAATTTCCCAACTCGGTTATTTATTTCAACAACAAAACTGCCCTGTTAAAGTTGTCGAACTTCCGGGAAAAGAAAAAGGAGTTGATGAATTTATCATTGCTAAAGGTGCAACAGCCTTTGATAAAACTTATCGTCAAAGTCTAGATTTAGATATTTATATTGCCCAAACCAAAACCCATACAGAGTTAACAATTCCAGCAGCACTTACTATTAACCGTCCTTATTTGGGAAACATTGCCTTTCCTACCTCTGGTTTAGTGGGAGTCAAATCAGCAAAAGGTACAGGTAAAACCACAGCCCTACAAAGCATTGTTCAACAAGCAAAAAACAATAATCAACCAGTTTTATTAATTACCCATAGAATCATCTTAGGAAGATTTTTGTGCGATAAAATCGGCATTAAATGGGGTTTTGAGCATCAAGAATGGAGTATAGAAGCTGATGAAGTACCTGTTACTTATCCTTTAGCAATTACCCCATCTTTAGGATTATGTGTAGATTCAATTTGGAAATTAAAACCCGAAGATTGGCGCGGTGCAATATTAATTTTAGACGAAGTTGAACAATCTTTATGGCATTTACTCAATAGCAATACCTGTAAACAAAAACGAGTTAAAATTCTCCGCATTTTCCAACAACTAATTTCTACAGTTCTCACAACTGGAGGATTAATCATTGCCCAAGATGCCGATTTATCAGATGTATCTTTAGAATATTTACAGACTTTATCAGGAATTAAATTAACTCCTTGGGTAGTAGTGAATGAATGGAAACCGGAAAAAGGTTGGGATACAACTTTTTATGATTCACCCAATCCTACACCCCTAATTCATCAATTGGAATTAGACCTAATTGCTGGACGAAGATGCTATGTAACTACCGATAGTCGTTCTGGGCGTTACAGTTGTGAAACCATTGAACGTTATTTAAGAGAACGGTTACAAAAACTTAGAAGAGAATTTCCTGAAACCCTCGTAGTTAGCAGTCATACTACAAATACACCTGGCCATGCAGCCGTTGATTTAATAGCAGCAATAAATCAAAAAATCACTGATTATGATACTGTTTTTGTTACCCCTAGTTTGGGGACAGGAATTAGTATTGATGTCCAACATTTTGACCGAGTTTATGGTATTTTTCAAGGGGTAATTCCTGACTCAGAAGCCCGTCAAGCTTTAGCAAGAGTTAGAGATAATGTTCCCCGTGTGATTTGGTGCGCTAAACGTGGTATTGGCTTAATCGGGAGTGGTAGTACAAATTATCGGTTACTATCTCATTGGTATCAAGAAAATCAAAAAGAAAATTTGGCTTTATTAAGTCCTTTACATAAAATAGATGTAGATTTACCTTTAGTTTATGATCCAATTCATTTACGCACTTGGGCGAAATTATCTGCCAGGGTAAATGCCTCTATTCGTCTTTATCGGCAATCTATGCAAGATGGATTGATAGCTGATGGTCATTATATCCAAATGCGAAGTAATGAAGTACAAAACAACATTCTCCGTGATTTACGTTTAGCCTTTTTTGCCACTGAACCTAGTGATTTAGAAAATCGTAAACGGTTAATTGTCGAAATTGTGAAAGTGCAAAAAGATTGGGCGCAAAGTCGGCAAAAAGCTAAGGAAATTAAACGCAAAATCAAAGACATTAAGCAGCAGAATCAATTAGCAGCAGCCAATTCTGTAGCTACAGCTAAGGATATTGACTATCTAGAATATGAGCATCTATTAACTAAACATTCTCTCAGTAATGCCGAACGTCATCAAGTTAATAAATATATTCTCAGGCAAAGGTATGGAATTGTCGTCACTCCTCAACTTAAATTACAAGACGAAAAAGGATATTATGGACAATTGTTAATTCATTATTATCTAACTCATGAAAGTGAATATTTTCATATCAAAGATCAACAAGAATGGAGTCAGCAGCTATTGTGGGGTGAAGGTAAAGTTTTTCTGCCAGATTTAAGAACTTATACGTTGAAAGTGGAAGCTATGCGGGCTTTGGGAATAATGCAATTTTTGGAAATAGAAAGGGTATTCACTGAAAATGATGCTGACTTGATTTGGTTGAAAAATGTGGCTATACAAAGTAGTAGACATATTAAACGGGCTTTAGGAATTGATTTAGTTAGAGGTAAGGAATCTGTTGCGGGAATTAAGCTATTAAACAGACTTTTAAGTTTGTTGGGTTTGAAGTTGCAACAAGTCAATGATGGTTATCAAATTGATTTAGAAACTCTCAATGACGGTAGAGATAAAATATTTGCAGTTTGGCAACACCGTGATGATTTGATGTTAACTTCTTTACATAATATGGAACGAGAAATGGTGGATTTATCTAGGAAGTCTCAGTGTGAAACTGTGTTGATAAGTTGACCAAAAAAACAGATCCCCGACTTCTTTGAGAAGTGGGGGATCTATCTGTGGTAGAATCTAGTTTGTGCGCTTACAAGTTACAAAATGAATAAAAATATCAATTTTGATGTTGTTAATGCTTTGCACCAACAGGGTTTAGATCATTATCATAGTGGTAATTATGAAAAAGCAGTTGCTAATTTTGATGCAGTTTTAGAATTATACCCTGATTTCTCGATAGCTTATATTAATCGAGGTAATATTTTTCATATTTTAGGGAATTATGAAAAAGCGAGCGCTGATTATAAACAATGTATAAAAATAAATCCTAATTTTGCGGAAGCTTATCATAATCTTGGCAATAGTTATTATGCTTTGCAAGAATATGAAAATGCCCTTTCTAATTATAATTTTTCTCTACAAATTAATCCTAAATTTGGTGCAGCTTACTACAATCGCGGTTTAGTTTATGCTCGTATTCAAGATTATCACCAAGCAATTAAAGATTTTAATCAAGCATTAAAAATAGTCCCTGATGATATTCAAGCATACTCTGAACGAGGTTTAGTCTATAGCAACTTGGGAGATTATGAAAATGCTATTCAAGATTATAACCAAGCATTACAAATCAATCCCACATTAGCTTCATTATATGGGTTTCGAGCTAATGCACATCATCAATTAGGAAATTATGAAAGCGCTATTCAAGATTATAACCAAGCATTACAAATCAATCCTCGTTTAGCTACAGCGTATTATGGACGGGGCATGGTACGGGAAGCTATGCAAGACTTTGTTAATGCAGTTACGGATTATACTCAAGCTATAGAAATGTCTCCAGAATTTGCCCCAGCTTATTGTAAACGAGGTGATGCTCATAAGTTGTTAGGTAATATACAAACGGCTATTCAAGATTACAATCAAGCCCTGCTAATAGATACGGATTTTTTAGCTGCTTATTATCATCGAGGAAGTAGCCGTTATGTAGTTAAAGATTTTGCTGGTGCAGTTAGTGATTTTACTGAGGCTTTACGCTTGAATCCCCAGTCCGCTGTATTTTATAGCGATCGCGCCAATGCTCGTTATGCCCTGAAAGAATATCAAAAAGCCATATCAGATTATACTCAAGCCATCAGCATTAACCCCAGTTTAGCCGAAGATTGGTTTAATCGAGGTCGGAGTCGCTTTCTGGTCGGAGAATTAAATAGCGCATTAGCAGATTTAGACCAAGCGATACAATTACAGCCCCGTTATCCTTTAGCTTATTTAGTCAGAGCAGATATCCATAAACATTTGGGTAATCAGTTAGATGCGATCGCTGATTTTCGTAAATCTGCTGATCTCTATTCTCAGTCAGGAAACACGCGATATTACCAAGAGATTACCAATTTGATTACCAAAATGTCTCAGACTTGAATAGGGAACAGGTGACTGGGGACTGGGGACTGGGGACTGGGAAAAAATTTACTTCTCTCTTCCTCCTGAACTCCTGACTGGTCACTGAGCGAAGTCGAAGTGCTGACTCCTGACTCCTCAGTTAATTTCTCGATAGTGTTTTTGAAGATCCTCAATTGTGAATAAAGCCTCAAATTGCAACCCAGCCGACTCATATAGCTCCCCACCGCCCTGCAATCTATCTATGAGGGAGATTACCCTATCTACCGTATAACCAGCCGCCTGTAGCCTCTCCACAGCCTTGAGGGCAGATTGTCCAGTTGTTACCACATCTTCCAAAACCACGACTTTTGCCCCCTGGGGTAAACTGGGACCCTCAATGTAAGCCATTGTTCCGTGTCCCTTAGCTTCCTTGCGAATAATTAAAGCTGGTATCGGTCTATTTTCGTACACGGAAACTACACTTACTGCGGATACAATAGGATCAGCCCCCAAGGTTAAACCTGCCACAGCTTGAGTATCTTTAGGTAACATTGGTAATAATAATCTAGCCATAGCCAAAGCACCTTGGGGGTTAAGTGTGACTTGTTTACCATTAATATAGTAAGAACTCTGTTGTCCAGAGGAAAGAACAAAATCACCTTCTTGATACGCAAGCCTGCAAAATAAATCTAGTAACTTTTGACGGAGAGTGGTTAAATCAGTGGTAGTTGCCCAAATGTTTGGGTTGCTAGAAACTTCGGCGGAATAAGACATTACAAACAATTAAAAGTTGTGTTAAATCAAAATTGAAACTCAACAGAGTTATCTTCATTAAGCATAAATTAAGATTTACCAAAAACCTAGCGAGAATTAAATTAAATTAAATTAATTCTGTTCTCAGCTAGGAACATGGTTTTCTCTCTGAAAGTGTCAATCCCCCTCTTCACTAATGACTACCTTACCCCGAAAGACAAAGTAGTTGTAGATGTTGTAAAACAACATAATTGGAATCAAAAACCCAATGAACGTAATCATGAACACCATTGAAGTGGCAGAAGAGGCAGCTTGATAAATGGTAATAGATGGGGGAATAATGAAAGGAAAGGCAATAAACCCTAAACCAATAAATGTCAGCAGAAATATTAATGCCGTGTAAACAAATGAAGCAATTTCCTCTTTTTTATCTAAGCTTTTTAGTAGCAACCAAATCAACAGCATACCCAGCAAAGGAATCAGGGCAAAAATATAAACTTCTGGTTGATGAAATAGCCTAGCTCTAGCATTTTCATAAACAATTGGCGTAGTAATAGTAATTAAAATTGCGCCAATTAAAGTTGTCCAAGCTGCTAATTTGGCAGTTTTAAAATGAGTTTCCTGTAATTTCCCTTCAGTTTTCAAAATTAGATAAGTTGAACCAATCAATACATAACCTTGTACAAGTGTCAATGCCGTTAATAATGATTGCCAACTTAACCAATCCCATATTCCACCAATAAAATGCCCAGCCGCATCAACTTTGATTCCTGCTAATACACCACCCAAGGCAAATCCTTGAAATAAGGAAGCAATGAAACTGCCAATTCCAAAGGCAAAATTCCAGAAACTTTTATTATCAGAATGTTCCCGAAATTCAAAGGCAACAGCCCGCAGAATTAACCCTACAACCATCACCATCAAAGGTAAATAAAGGGCAGTGAGAATTGTCCCATAAGCCAAAGGAAAAGCCCCAAATAATGCCCCTGCCATTAAAACTAACCAAGTTTCGTTAGCATCCCAAACATTACCTAAACTGGTCATTAATAGGCTACGGCGTTTTTCATCAGAAGAAGTCAAAGAGAGGATACCAACACCTAAATCAAAGCCATCTAAAAGCACATACAGGAACAGAAAAAGCCCTAGAATTACAAACCAAACTTGTGGTAAAAAGCGCAATAAAGCTTCCATATAATTGTTCCTATTGTGGCGTTTCCAGAGGACGACTATCGGGAATGTGACTTACAGATTCAGTGACAATGACTGTTTTGATCTCACCTCCAGGTATTGGTAAAGTTAAATCTGGTCCTTTGCGAATAATGCGGCTACCAAAAAACATGGCTGAGACAAACAAAACGCTGTAAAGAAGGGCAATAACTGAGAGTGAAAATAATACTTCACTTGGTTCTAAATGAGAAGCCGCGTCAGTAGTCCGAATTTGACCGTATACCGTCCAAGGTTGTCTTCCTACACAGCGAACAATCCAGCCTGATTCAATTGCTAAATAACCCAAAGGTGCAGCTAAAATCCAAGCTCGTAACAACCATTTTTGCTGATTGATATTATTGGCATTGAGTTTACCTCTAAGCCATTGAAGGATACTCCACAGCATTAATCCGACTAAGAAAAAGCCGATTCCTGCCATAATGCGGAAGGAATAAAAAATTAAAGGAATCATTGGTGGACGGTTTTCTGGTTTCCATTCTTTGAGTCCCAAAACAGGCTCAGAAAGTTTAGGTTTGAGTTCTAAAATGTAACTTAAACCATTAGGAATAGAAATTTCCCAATCATTTTTTTCCGCTTTGCCATTAGGAGATGCTAATAGATTCCATTTAGCAGATTCACCAGCAGGTACTGTTTCCCATTGGGCTTCTATTGCTGCTAATTTAGTTGGTTGATAGTGATAAACTTGATCACCACTAGCATGACCAATTAATACTTGTACAGGAGCGACAAAAATAGATATTGCTAAAACTATTTTAAATGATTTGCTAAAAAATTCTTGATGGCGATTATTGAGAATATACCAAGCACTAATTCCCCCAATGACAAATAAAGAAGTCTCCAACGTTGCCAAGAACATATGGAGAACACTATTCACCATGAAGGGATTTAAAATTGCTTGAAAATAGTCATCAACAATAAACTTACCATTCACCATTTCTCCACCACTAGGAGTCTGAAACCATGAATTAGCAACTAAAATCCAGAATGTGGAAAGATTCGCGCCAAAAGCCACGAGAATAGTCGCTAAATAGTGAATTACGGGAGGAACTCGCTCCCAACCAAACATCATAATTCCTAAAAAAGAAGCCTCTAACATAAATGCCATTGAGCCTTCAAAACCAAGAATACTACCTAGGAAATCTCCCACCGCTTCTGATAACGGGGCCCAGTTAGTCCCAAACTGAAAACCCATTGGTAAACCTGATGCAACACCAATTCCAAAGTTTAGTAAATACAGTTTTGACCAAAAACGCGCGTGATGATAATAAGTAGGATTTTTGGTTTTTAACCAGAGTCCTTCTACCACAATTAAGTAGATAGACATACCTGTAGTCAGAACAGGCCAAATCATGTGAAAAATCGCTGTAAATGCAAATTGCAACCGTGATAACGCTACGGTATTAGATAGAATTTCCATACTCTTTGAGGGAGTTCCGCAAAAGGGCTAAATACCTATTTAGGATATACAGTAATATTTGCTTACATGGTATTACTTCCAAAAGTTTTAAGCTTTGCAAGGTTTGACAATAGGTCGTTTGATACTTTTTCCATTTTTGCGTAATTATATTCGCCCAAAACTTTTCAAAAATCCTCTTAAACACTACCAATAATTATTACATAAAGTTGACTTCCCCCTTACGTCGTGCGATCGCTGCGGGATTTTGATTTTTACAGCAATTTTCGGCATTGCATAATAGTGGTATAAGTTTTGTTTCGGTGTTACCAAAACTTTGGCTCAAACGAACAATACCGAAATATTATCAACAACATATTGAATATGTTTGACATTCTGTCAGGGGAAAGCGCGATGCTAAACCCCTACTACTGCTTCTATTTACATCCTTTCTAATACCTTAATTCCTAACAAAGATAATCCCAGTTTCAGAGTTTTTGCAGTCAAATCACATAACATTAACCGCGAAGTTCTCGCAGGTTCTTCAGATTTAAGAACAGGACAATTTTCATAAAATTTGTTAAACTTATCGCTGAGTTGATACAAATAATCACACAAACGATTGGGTAATAAATCCTGTTCGACTTCCTTAATTACCTCATCAAGTTGCAGAAGATGTTTAGCTAAAGTTAATTCTGCATCTTCTTTTAGCAAGATTTGGCGATTTATTCCCAAGTTAGTAAAATCAATATTTCCTTGACGACTAATACCTTGAATCCTTACATAAGCATAGAGAAGATAAGGGGCTGTATTGCCTTTGAGAGATAACATTTTGTCATAACTAAAGACATAACTACTGGTACGATTTTGGCTTAAATCAGCATATTTAACCGCACTAATCCCCACAACTTCCGCCACATTTTGCATAAATTCTTCCGTTTCTGTGCGTCCATCTTCCTGTAATCTATTTTCTATGTCTGCACGAGCGCGGTTAATAGCTTCATCTAATAAATCCCTTAACCGCACAGTATCCCCAGAACGAGTTTTGAATTTTTTGCCATCTTCACCTAACACTAACCCAAAAGGAACATGAACTAATTCCACATCATCAGGAATCCAATTTGCTTTTCTTGCGACTTGGAAAAATTGGGTAAAGTGGTTAGATTGTCCTTCGTCTGTTACATAAACAATTCGCTTGGCTTTATCTTCTTGAATCCGATAACCTAAAGCTGCTAAATCTGTGGTTGCGTAGTTATAACCACCGTCAGTTTTTTGGACAATTAAAGGTAAAGGATTACCTTCTCTATTAGTAAAACCATCCAAGAAAACACATTTTGCCCCTTGACTTGATTCTAATAATCCTGTTGCTGCTAAAGCTTCGACAACTTTTGGTAATAAGGGATTATAAAAAGATTCACCTCTTTCTATTAATTCGATATTCAGTAAATCATAAATGATTTGAAATTCTTGTCGAGATTGTTCACATAACAATTTCCACGCATGAAGTGTATCTTCCGCACCAGCTTGTAATCTCACAACTTCTTGACGGGAAGTTTCTTGAAAAACCGCATCTTCATCAAATCGCTGTTTAGCTTTGCGATAAAAATTAACTAAATCTCCAATATCTAAAGCATTTGCAGTAGTGAGTGCTTCTGGATAAACTTCCCGCAAATAGGTAATTAACATCCCAAATTGCGTACCCCAATCACCAACATGATTTAACCGCAAGACATCATGACCACAAAATTTCAAAATCCGGGAAATAGAATCGCCAATAATAGTAGAACGTAAATGTCCAACGTGCATTTCCTTAGCAATATTCGGACTAGAAAAATCAACAATTTGCTTTTGGGGATTTGTTGCTGTGGGTATTCCCAATCTAGAATCTACCTGAATCGCGTTAAGTTGTGCTTCTAAATAAGATGTTTGCAATTTAAGGTTAATAAAACCAGGCCCAGCGATTTCTGGAGGTTCACAAATATCAGATACATCTAATTTACTAACAATTTCCCCAGCTATAATTCTCGGTTGCTTTCCTAACTTTTTACTCAGAGATAAAGCCACATTAGCTTGATAGTCACCAAATTTAGGATTACTTGCAGCCACCAAAATTGGATCTGTATTGGTATAATCTGTACCAAAAGCAGCCACTAAAGCCTGTGTTAATTTGAGTTTTAATTGTTCTTGTGTAGCGTTCATTATGTAAATTGTATCTGTGTCAAAAGTGCCGTAATACTTGATTTTAACTTAAAAATATAGCTATACCAAATTAAGATCAAGCTGCACAGAATCATCAAATCCTTAAATTCATCCGTCTTGATCTGCGTTTATCCGCGTTTATCTGCGTTTAATTTTCATTAATAATTTATGGCTGTTGAGTATTTATGTCCTCTCCCGTTGTGCTTGTAGTTTCAACATGATTTCTGCGTGCATTTCGCGGGTAATGGGATAGAAATAGACTAAAACCAACCCGGCAATTAAACAAACGGTTGGTATAGGTCCAACAGCAATCCGAATCGCTAACAGTGCTGATTCCGGTTGTATGGGTAAAGAACTTTGTCCAGCAACGGCTTCTTTAAAACCATAAGCTTGTAAAGTATTCCCGACCAAAAATAGCCCGAAAGCTAAACCAAATTTTTGCAATAAAACCATGAAACCATAAAAAATACCTTCCCGTCGTTGTCCAGTTTGCAATTCATCTAATTCAATTACATCAGGTATCATTGACCAAGGAATTAGATATGCTGTAGAAACTCCTATACCTGCCATTACAGCCATAACATACATTAAACCAACTTGATTTGGCTGTAAGAAAAATAATCCAGCAGCGGCAATAATCCAGGAAGTCATTCCTAAGAAATAAACCAGTTTTTTGCCAATCTTTTTACTTAAATTACTCCAAATAAATAGCATAAATAAAGCCGTTCCCTGAACTGCAATCATGACTGTGGGGACATCTCCTTCTGGAAGTTTCATACAGTTAACAACAAAATAGGGAATAATGCTGGCTGTGATTTGTACACCTAACCAAGAAAAAAGATAGATAGCAATAACAAAGAGAAAAGGTTTATTACTAAAGACGATTTTTAGCTGTTCAAAAAAGGGAATTTCGGCTTCTTGTGGTAATTGAATCCGTTTTGCTTCAAAAGCCAAAATGCGATCGCGCACCCCATAAACGCACCAATACAAGGATAAAACCGAAATTACGGTACACACAGCCGCTAAAACTAAATATTGTTGTTGGCGATCGCTAATTTGTGAGAAAATAATTTTTGATAAAATCAACGATAAAATACTGCCACCAATGGAAAACGTAAACCGAAAACTATTTAAACTAGTCCGCTCATCATAATCTTGAGTTAACTCAGGAGTCATGGCTGTATAAGGCAAATTCACAACAGTGTAAAATACCTGAGATACAATTCCAATAACTACATAATACCAAAATAAATACCAAACATTAATACTTTTGTCGGCAGTAAACTGGGGAACAATCCATTGCAAGAAAAAGAAAAAACCAAAAGGAATTGCCCCATATAACAGCCAAGGTAAACGACGACCCCAGCGCGGGGATTGGGTTTTATCAGTCAACATTCCCACCATAGGATCATTGACACCATCCCAAATTTTGCCAATCATCAAAATACTACCTGCCAATCCCGCCGGAATTCCTGCTACATTGGTAAAGAAAACCAGCAGATAAAATACAGCAATATTTGCAGTAATAGCCGGGCCTAAATCTCCAGCCCCATAAGCTAATTTAGTTTTAAAATCTAATTTTTCATTGGACAGAGATTGGTGAAAATCGTTATTATGAGAATTATCTTTAACCATAAATGACACCCTTATGAATTGACAATTGACAATAGATAATTAACAATTATTAACACACTTATTTTACTCTTATGTCAGACCTTTACATTTCTTGGTCAGATTATCACCACAAAATTGAACAACTGGCGGTAAAGATTTATCAATCGGGTTGGGAATTTAACCAAATCGTCTGTTTAGCTAGAGGGGGACTACGAGTAGGAGATATTCTTTCTCGCATATACAATCAACCATTAGCAATTTTATCTACATCATCTTACAACGGCGCGGGTAAACATGAAAGAAGTAATTTAATTATTTCTCGGCAATTAACCATGACTAGCGAACATTTAGGTTCACGGATTCTGCTAGTAGATGATTTAGTAGACTCTGGTATTACTATTCAACAAACAGTTCCTTGGCTACAGAAACATGATGATTTTTCCATTCAAGAAATTCGCACTGCTGTAATTTGGTATAAAGCTTGTTCAATTGTTGTTCCTGATTACTACGCTGATTATCTGGGTGATAATCCCTGGATTCATCAACCTTTTGAATATTACGAATCTATTAGTCCTTCCGAACTGGCAAAAAAGCATAATTTAGGAATAATAGAACAACTAAAATAACCATAACCAAATAGGA
Source organism: Dolichospermum sp. UHCC 0259 (assembly GCF_009711935.1). GTDB lineage: Bacteria > Cyanobacteriota > Cyanobacteriia > Cyanobacteriales > Nostocaceae > Dolichospermum. The sequence continues at coordinate 25,471 of NZ_VIKX01000095.1, forward strand.
AGAGTAAACAACAAAACTATCATCCCTATAGCTAAAGCAGTAACAGCCAAATCTCTATCTAAATCAAAGGTTTCTGCTATTACCAATGTAGCCAAAGCTGGAGGCATACCCATTTGTAAAACTATCACCTGTGCTGCATTACCTGTCACCCCAAACAGCGATAGCATACTGCCTAAAATCATTGGAACTAATAGCATTTTAATGAACACACTACTCCCCGCTTGTGGTAATTTGCGCCAAGATTTTAGTTGGGAAAGTCTCATGCCAATTAACATCAAAGATAAAGCAACTGCACCCCAAGCCAATTTTTCTAAACAAAATACCACTGGGGAGGGAAGCGTAAATTGATGCAATAATAAGCCAAATCCAAAACTCCATAAAGCCGGATTAATCAAAATTACCTTTGCTATTTGGATCTGATTTTGGATATTATTGCCAAACTTAGCAGCAAGAACCACACCCAAACCATAAGCCCCAAACAGCGAACCCAACATATCGTAAAATAAAGCCCAGGCAAAATATTCTTTACCAACCATTGCTAAAGTAATGGGAAAACCCAGATTACCTGTGTTTCCTACCATTGCTGCTAGAATCAAACTACCTTGAGTCGTAGCGGGGGGAACTGAATGAGTAAAATAGGCTTGGGCTTTGATTCTTAACCAAGCTAATAATGCCCCCAGAAAGATTGCCAGATGAGCTATTATCGGTGCAATCCAAATCTGTCCTGATAAATCTGTTTGTATTAAAAAACCAATAATACTGATGGGTACTCCCACCCAATAGAGAAACTGACCTACGTAAGTTGAAGTATTGTTAGGTAATTTACATCCCAGTATAAATCCCACTAGGATTAATCCCACTAATTTGATATATAGTTCTAAAAGATTTATCAAAATTACACCATAATTCAAAATTAAGAATTAAAAAAATTCTTTTCTTTATTAACTAACTATTAAACACAAACAGGAGCAAAAACTTGAGTAAAACTGGGTTTCCTAAAAAACCGCACAATTCCTATCCTCTTTCTGGTGATGATATCCCAGTAGCTTTACGCGATACAAACGATACGGGCAGTAAAATCAAGGTACAACCTGTGGTTTTAATTATAGGTGGATTAACAGGATTTTTACTGCTGGCTGTGACCAGTGGTTTTTTGTTCTCGTTGACGACACCTAAGCCAACTGCTAATTCTGTAGCTACACCGGTTAGTTCTACACCTGTAGCCACCAATACTCCAGTTAGTAATAATGATAATGATACAGTGTTGGGACATTTTCCCTACTCAGAAGCACCAGCATCAGAATTATCCCCAATTACGGCTGACGGCAGAATCAAAATGCGAAAAGCTGCTGCTGTCAAGTTTCAAGCAATGGTACAAGCAGCGAGAAGTGCAGGTGTAAATTTAGTGCCAATTTCTGGTTTTCGTTCCATACAAGAGCAAAAGCAGTTATTTTTTAGTATTGGCGCACAGCGTAATCAAACTCCAGCAGAACGAGCAGCCCTCAGCGCACCGCCAAATCATAGTGAACATCATACAGGTTATGCGGTAGATATTGGCGATCGCACAGTCCCAGCAACTAATCTCCAAGCTAATTTTGATAATACCAAAGCTTATCAGTGGTTACAAGCTAATGCGGCTAAGTTTAGTTTTGAACTTTCCTTTCCTAAAAATAATCTTCAAGGTGTCAGTTATGAACCTTGGCATTGGCGTTTTGTAGGTGATACTGATAGTTTAGAAACATTTTATAAAGCCAAAAATATCAAACCTGTGCAAACACCATAATGATAGTCAGAGAATATCAAATATCTGACACTGAAGCAATTATGAAATTGTTTTATGATACAGTTCATCACATAAATATTCATGATTATACTCAAGAACAGGTAAATGCTTGGACTGGCGAAAATATGAATTATGAATTTTGGCATCAAAGGTTACAATCCAAACAGCCTTTTATTGCGGAAAATCATGGTGAAATAGTTGGGTTTGCAGAATTAGAAGCAAATGGACATATTGATTGTTTTTACTGTCATAGCCAATATCAAAGGCAGGGTATAGGTTCAAAACTCTTGACTCATATAGAAAATACGGCAAAATCCAGAGAAATTCATCGGCTATATGCAGAAGTGAGTATTACCGCAAAACCATTTTTTCAACATTGGGAATTTACTATAGTCAGGGAACAAGAAGTGGAACGGCGAGGAATAAAATTTAAAAATTATGTAATGGAAAAATATCTATAGGAATCCGGTTTGATTCCTGATAGCGTTCACGTAGTGTGCCGTATCCCTGCGGGAGCCGGAGGCATCAGGCACAGCGTGGCGTTAGCCATATTTTTCTGCTTAGGAAGGCAAAAGGTAAGAGGATTCGAGAATATGAAGGTGTACCGAGTTTTGTATGGCTACGCCACGCAAGCTTGAAGAACTCCCCACCGTTACCTGTTGAAAGCTATCGCAATTTCTGGATTTCTTCTAGGGATAGTCCTGTCAGTTGGGCGATTAAATCTATGGCAATGCCAGAATGAAGCATATTTAAGGCTATTCGAGTTTTTTCTTCGGCTTCACCTTCAGCTTTGCCTTTGGCTTCACCTTTAGCTATGCCTTTGGCTTCACCTTCTTGGAGGATTTCTTGATAAATTACTGATTCTCTCATAATTTCACTCCTTAATAATCTTTGAATGATTTCCTTTTTTAATGCTAACCCAGATATAATTGCTGTTGCAGCAGAAACATTACTTTGTATTCTTCTATCTTCAATATTATCAATCTGTTTTGCTACTTCTGTTAAGGTTTGGATACGGTTATCTGTTTGAGTCAACACTGCCAGTGGTAATAGTCCTGGATATTGTTGAAATATTTCTGTGGGTTGTTCCCATAATCTAATTGCATTAAACTCATGAGTTAGTTTGCCGGCTTCAAAGCTGGTTTGAAATACTAAGGGTGAGTCACTGCGGGTTAGATAAATTACGAATTGTTGAATTTCTTTTTGGGGAAATTTCCGGTGTAAGCGCAGGCGATAGTCTGCCATGCGAAAGGGTATCTCTTCAACTGGTTCGGTTTGAAATTCTATGTGGAGTATGATTGCTGATGATTGTAGAAAGATGACGGAATCGGCACGAATTGGTTCTAATGATAGTTCTGATGGTTTGAGTTGGGTGAGGGGGATAGGTTTACCTAGTAGCCAGGTGGCGAAGTCTGTGGGGAATGTTTCGGCTAGGAATTTGCAGGTGTTGTCGTACATTTTGTTGGCTATGCAGGCATATTGACTAATAATTTGCTGTTGTTTGCAGTTTACATTAATTTGGTTGTTATTGATTGGGGCTGTGTTTGATGAGGTTTTAGTTCTGAATGTTGGGTAACATAAACTACTATTCGTATTCTAATATTAATTAGATAACAATATCCTGTTTGACATTAATCAACAAAATCGGTGCAGTTTCCCCACACCGATTTACATAATTTAACTCTATTTTTCCGTGCCATATTCCTTACGCTAAGGCAGAAGCTTGGGGTTTGGCAAAAATCATCCTGCCGGCGGAGGTTTGTAAGGCACTGGTAACTACTACTCGTAATTCACCACCGACATAACCTCTACCTTCTTCAACTACTACCATTGTGCCATCATCTAAATAGCCAATTCCTTGAGTCGGTTCTTTTCCTTCTTTGAGAATTTTCAAATCCAGATTATCACCCGGTAAATAAGTCGGACGAACGGCATTTACTAAATCGTGAACATTCAAAACTGGGACTTTTTGTACACTGGCGACTTTAGATAAATTGTAATCATTGGTCAGTAATGTGCCATTGATTTCTTGAGCAAAACGGACTAATTTAGCATCAACAGTAGGAGTGTCTTCATAGTCTACAGGGTTAATTAAAATCCGTTCTGGATAAGTTTCCCGAATGCGGTTGAGAATTTCTAGTCCTCTTCTTCCTCTTACCCGTTTTTGGTCTTTACTAGCATCAGCTACTTGTTGTAATTCTTGTAAAACAAATTGGGGGACAAGAATTAACCCTTCCAGAAATCCCGTTTCTAGTAATGTTTCAATGCGGCCATCTATAATACAGCTAGTGTCTAAAACCTTAGTATTAGCAGGTTTAAGAGTTCCTTCTACTACCATGCTTTCGACAGTATTGGGGTTAATCAATCTTAACAAACCCCGTCCGTGAGTATCTGCTAAGTTCATCCCTGTGACAGAGAGGATAATACTGCCCACAACAGCGACAAGAGGTTTGATAAAACCAAAATCTGGGGGAATGGGTAGTAAAAATAGCGGCGCTAACATGAGATTGGCGAGTAATAGCCCAATTACTAAGCCAATGGCACGGGTTAAAATAACTTCTAGAGGCATTTCCCGAACTTGCGACTCTAGACGACGGTATGTAGTCTGGAAACTCAGCCCGACTGCACCACCAATAATGGCAGCAAAGACGGCTAGAATTAAGCGTAAGGCATCTAAATTGCTAACTCCATTTAGAGTACCTGGGGGGAGTAGATCAGTGCTGAAATAACCTATCCCCGCCGCTGCCAAGATAAATGAGAGAATAATAATGACATCCAGCATGGTTTTGTTGTGTTCCTACAACGATATTTATTCGATAGAGTAAAGTATGCTTGTTTGAGTCCTTTTTCTTGATGGAATTATCTTAGCTGCTCAGGCAGACAGAATATGCCAACATTATAACCAAAGGGTTTTTACTGCATATTATTTTTATTTTTAGGGAAAAAGGATAAAAAATTGTAAATAAACTCCTCATTTTCATTATTTTTAACAGTCAGATTAAATTAACTTCACTATTTTTCAGAATGAGTCAACAAGATATTGGTTGGGGGATTCCCAGTGCGGCTTATGTGCATATTCCCTTTTGTCGGCGACGGTGTTTTTATTGCGACTTTCCGGTATTTGTAATCGGTAATAATTCACGGGGAGAAAATTCTGGGACAATTGGCGAATATGTTGAAGTTTTATGTCAAGAAATCAGAATTGCACCAATTTATGGTCAACCTTTAGAAACAATTTTTTTTGGCGGTGGGACTCCTTCTCTATTATCTACAGCACAGTTGCAATCTATATTGACAACCTTAGAACAGCGATTTGGCATAGCTTCTGGGGTAGAAATCTCTATGGAAATTGACCCAGGGACCTTTGATTTCGCACATATTGCTGGTTATCGCAGCTTAGGAGTAAATCGCGTGAGTTTGGGTGTCCAAGCTTTCCAAGAAGAATTGTTAAAAACCGCTGGGCGATCGCATTCCCTTGTAGATATATTTACAGCTATAGAGTTAATTCACAAGGTCGAGATTCCCGAATTTAGCTTAGACTTGATTTCTGGCTTACCGCATCAGTCCTTAGCACAATGGCAAGATTCCTTAACCCAAGCAGTAGCAGCCACCCCAACTCACATTTCCATCTATGACCTAACCATTGAACCCGGAACAGCCTTCAATCGTTATTACAAACCGGGAGATCATCCCTTACCCACAGATGAAACCACAGTCAAAATGTATCAACTGGGGCAAAAAACCTTAACAGATGCAGGTTACGAACATTACGAAATTTCTAACTATGCCCAACCAGAACATCAATGCAGGCATAATCGAGTTTATTGGCAAAATCGTCCTTATTATGGCTTTGGCATGGGTGCAGCCAGCTATATTCAAGGTAAACGCTTCACCCGTCCCCGCAAAACCCAGGAATATTATCAATGGTTAAAAAACGGTGCTGTGATTGATTGTGAAATCACACCACAGGCAGATGTTTTATTAGAAACTCTCATGTTAGGGTTACGGTTAGCCGAAGGAATCAGTTTAAATTCCCTGGCAACAAAATTTGGCAATCATCAAGTTGAGAAAATTCAAAGCTGTTTGCAACCATACTTTGCCCAAGGTTGGGTGAAGATTGTTGAAGATAGGTTGTGTTTTAGCGATCCCAATGGTTTTATATTTTCTAATGTGATGTTAGCGAAGTTATTTGAAAAGTTGGGAGAATGAATTTTGTTATGCCTACGGCACGCTGTGCGAACGCGCAAAGGCGCAAAGAAGCAAAGGCGCAAAGTTATTATTGCATCAAATCATCATTTGCAGATTCACCGGGATAAAAGTTTAAGTTAATTATATCTTCCCATAAATATAGGCATTGGGGAGGGAAAGTTGATAACGGTAAATTGGTTTCTGCTGATGCTAAATCCCTAGCATTTTCATAAGCCTCCTGAAGTGCTACTTCTAGAGAAGACTGCAAACTAGGATTTTCACTCAGTAATTTTATAATATCCCGGCGTTGAATCCGAATAGTTGCTAACCAACTGCGACTACGTTTTGATGATTGATATTCCCATTTTAATAAATGTCCAATTAGAATACTCAGACGATTTCTTAATTCTTGGCGTTCCTTTCTCCCCAAAGATTCAACTTCCTCAATTAAATTAGCTAAATCAACTTGATTCCATTGTTGATAACGTAATAAATTGGCCTGTTGTTGAGTCCAGGCGTAAAAATCAGTTTCATAAAGGTGATTATTCAGGTTTACAGTGGATTCTTTCACTTGTGGTGACTGCATAATTAAAACCTAGTAACCTTGAATTAATTATAATCGAACTTGCTTCTTTAATGGCTGCAACTGAGTCAGAACTATTTCCATTTACAGTAGGGACCTTTTTCAACAGTACCGTCGGGCATAGTGGTATTCCAAATCAAATTGAAATGTCCATTGATGAGCATACCGATAGCCCCTTGGAAGTTAGCGTCAATCAAAACAGCATATTCAAAATAGCCTATGGTAGCACCGATGAAAACAGCACTACTCGCATTCACTTGGCTCAAATTAGCTCCAGTCAAATCAGCTTCATTCAAAGTAGCATTACTCAGGTTGGCGGAAAACAAATTAGCATCTCTCAAAATCGTTTTTACCAAACCAGCATTGCCCAAATAAGCCCCAAATAAATCGGCTCCAGTCAAATCAGCCCCACTCAGATCGACCTTTTCAAGATTAGCTCCCCGTAGGTTAATACCCCGTAAATCAGCACCTTCGAGTCCAGTAATCTGACTATCAACTCCGTCTATTTCACCCATTTCACCGACAATTCGCAAAATTTCCACACCAGCAAAATTACGTTCCCCAGCATTGTAAAGAGTCAACAACTCACCAGTAGTAATTTTCCAAACCATCATCTTACCTTCAATTTATTTTTTATTATGAGAATTTCGATGGTAGAAATGAATTATTTAGGACTTACGCATTGACAGAATAACAAAACAGTGTATTGATAAATATGAGTCGTCTAGTAAGTGGTAATTCAGTCCCAATTAATTATAAAATATATGATAAAAAGGAGGGAAAAACAAAAAACGATTATTTTAGAGAAATGCTGAGTGAAACAATAAGCTGGGGAGTCAAACCCAGAATGGTAACAGGAGATAGTTGGTAGCTCCGCTATCGCCCATCATTTAAGCCATCAAGAATTTTAAAAAATGATTTATCATAAAAAAATAGCTTTTCAAGTGAAACCTAATGAGTCAAGTCCTCACCCTAGAACTTAGCGATGCCGACTATGCTGAACTCAGACATCGCGCTGAATTAGCAGGTACAACCATCACTGAATGGGCGATCGCCTCCCTAAAAGAACATAAACATCCCATCAAACCAAAACTACGCAATGAAATAGAAAAAGCATCTGCCCGCCAACGATTTCGCCGTCATGCTGGAATAATATCTCTTGGATATGCAACAGGTGCAGATAATTGACCTCTTAGTAATAACCCAAGTTCATTCTAACTCCTTTTTTCCTTTGCTCCTTTGCTCCTTTGTTCCTTAGCGCCTTTGCGCGAAACAAAAACCTAAAAAGTCACCACACTCCGAATAGACTCACCCCTGTGCATCAAATCAAAAGCATCATTAATCCTTTCAATCGGCATTACATGAGTAATTAAATCATCAATATTAATCTTCCCATCCATATACCAATCTACTATTTTCGGCACATCTGTCCGCCCTCTAGCACCACCAAAAGCCGAACCTTTCCAAACCCTGCCAGTTACTAATTGAAAGGGACGAGTGCTGATTTCTTTACCCGCAGCAGCAACACCAATAATCACACTCACACCCCAACCTTTATGACAACATTCCAAAGCTTGACGCATGATGTTGACATTACCAATACATTCAAAAGAATAGTCAGCGCCACCGTTTGTTAAATCTACTAAATAAGGAACTAAATCACCTGCAACTTCATTAGGATTCACAAAATGTGTCATTCCAAATTTTTCAGCTAATTCGCGTTTATTGGGATTAATATCTACCCCAATAATCTTATTTGCGCCTACCATTCGCGCCCCTTGAATCACATTTAAGCCAATGCCACCCAACCCAAAAACTACTACATTTGCGCCCGGTTCTACTTTAGCTGTGTAGATAACCGCACCAATACCTGTTGTGACACCACAACCGATATAACAAACTTTATCAAAAGGGGCATCTTCTCGAATTTTGGCAACGGCGATTTCTGGTAATACCGTATAATTAGCGAAGGTGGATGTACCCATATAATGGTGAATCATGTCGCCACCGATACTAAAACGGCTAGTACCATCGGGCATTAAACCTCGTCCTTGTGTACCACGAATTGCTTGACAAAGATTAGTTTTGAAGCTTAAACAATAATCACATTGCCGACATTCAGGCGTGTATAAAGGAATTACATGATCTCCTGGTTTAAGACTTTTGACATCAGCCCCGACTTCGACAACTATACCAGCGCCTTCATGTCCTAAAATCGCCGGAAACAAACCTTCAGGATCATCACCAGAAAGAGTAAAAGCGTCAGTATGACAAACCCCACTGGCTTTAATCTCAATTAATACTTCCCCTGCTTGTGGTCCTTGTAATTGTACGGTTTCAATTGTGAGGGGTTTACCTGGGGTGTATGCTACTGCTGCTTTGACTTCCACATGATTCTCCTTTGGGAATTTACGTAATTTTATCTTACGCAGACCGCATCGCGAAGAATTTTCTATAATTACTTGTCAAATCATTCACAGTATAGTACATTAGTACCTATCACATGAGAAACCCCCCACCTTCACAAGTGGGGCTTTATTAACTACCAGATTTTGTTAAAATCGCATTCACTGGTTTAAATTAGTTAAAGGCAGTGGCTGTTTTGGCAACTATAATAAATTTTGTCTTAGCTGCAACCACCTTTTAATTTATCCACTTTTGCGATTAATTCAGTCTGTAACAAACATGATAAAACCTGCCCTTACGAAAATTGGCGCTCAAATGTCCAACTTAACTGGCGTAAGAGCGATTATGAAAGATATTAACGAAACCCTCAGAGCTAGTAAGGGACAGGAATTATATAATTTGAGTGCTGGCAATCCATTGATTTTACCAGAGGTAGAACAGTTATGGCGCGATTGTACGGCAGATTTATTAGCTAGTTCTGAATATGGTGAAGTTGTTTGTCGTTATGGTTCAAGTCAAGGTTATTCACCATTAATTGAGGCAATTGTCAAGGACTTTAACCAGCGTTATGGGTTAAGTTTAACTGAGCGGAACATTTTAATTACTGCGGGTAGTCAAACTATCTATTTTTACGCTGCTAATGCTTTTGGTGGCTATACTAGCGATGGCAGTTTGAAAGAAATTGTCCTGCCATTAAGTCCAGATTATACTGGTTATGGTGGTGTGTGTTTATTTCCAGAAGCTTTGGTTGCTTACAAGCCTACTCTAGATATTGATGCCGCCGCACATAGATTTAAATATCGTCCTGATTTTAACCAACTTTCGATTACAGAAAATACTGGTTGTGTGATTTTTTCCCGTCCTTGTAATCCGACAGGTAATGTTTTAACTAATGATGAGGTGAATAAGATCACTGCTTTAGCTGCACCTTATGATGTACCTGTGTTTATTGACTCGGCTTATGCACCTCCTTTCCCGGCGTTGAATTTTACGGAAATGACTCCGATATTTGGGGAAAATATCTTGCATTGTATGAGTTTATCAAAGGCGGGATTACCTGGGGAACGGATTGGGGTAGCGATTGGGGATGAAAACCTGATTCAAGTTTTGGAATGTTTCCAAACTAATGTGGGGATTCATTCTTCTCGATATGGTCAAGCGATCGCTGCCCGCGCGATAGAATCAGGGACATTAGCCCATATTGCGGAAAATGTGATTCGTCCTTTCTACCAGAAAAAGTTTGATGTGTTGGAAAGTACCTTGGAAGCAGCAATGCCGAAAAATTTACCTTGGTTTTTACATCGTGGTGAAGGAGCGATTTTTGGCTGGTTGTGGTTGCAAGATTTACCAATGACTGATTGGGAATTTTACCAGGAATTAAAGAAGGTGGGTGTGATTGTTGTTCCTGGTAGTAGTTTCTTCCCTGGTTTAAAAGAAGAGTGGGAACACAAACATCAATGTCTGAGAATTAGTTTAACTGGTAGTGATGAGGAAATTACTATTGGTATGCAGCGTTTAGCGAAGGTTGCTGAACAAGTTTATCAAGTTGCGGCTGTAAGTGTGTAAGAGAAATGAACCACGAAGGCATGAAGAAGAAGCAGGGGCGCAGGGGAGCAGGGGAGCAGGGGGGAAAAGGTCAAAAATCCCCAATCCCCAGTCCCCAATCCCCAATCCCCAATCCCCAGTCCCCAGTCCCCAATCTTGATGATTGGTTGGAAATTGGGAAAATTGTCTCAGCACAAGGTTTAACTGGAGAGTTGCGGGTTTATCCTAATACTGACTTTCCTGAACGCTTTGAAGAACCGGGAAAACGCTGGTTATTACGTCCAGGGGAAACTGAACTTGAATCTGTGGAATTATTAAATGGGCGATATATTGAGAATAAGAATCTCTATGTGATTAAATTGAAGGGAGTGAGCGATCGCCATCAAGCTGAAAATATGCGTGATTGTCGGTTTTTTGTGCCGGTGAGCGATCGCCCAGAATTGGCAGAAGGTGAATTTCATGTGTTAGATTTGTTAGGGTTGCAAGTCTTTATGCAATCTTCTGGGGAATTTGTGGGAACGGTGGTGGATATATTACCTTCAGGTCATGATTTATTAGAAGTTAAATTTGACCCTGATTTTGTCACTAACCATGAAGAATTTAAACCTGAGAAAGTCCAAAAAACAGTTTTAATTCCTTTTGTCATGGAAATTGTTCCTGTTGTTGATTTAGCAACCCGTCGAGTTGAAATTACTCCTCCCCCCGGTTTATTGTCAATTAATGATTAGAAATTTATCTACTTTCAAAAAACACAGGAAAAGTAGGTTGGGGTAAAATTGAAAATTGATATCCCCAAATTCTTGAAGAAATTGGGGATTTGGATATTAACTATGAATTATCATCAGATTCATCAGGATTAATACCTAATTGACGTAACCTTTCTGCTAGTTTTTCGGCTTTTCTTTTAGCTTCAGTTGCTTCTTGTTCAGCAAGAATAGCCCTTTCTGTCGCAGTAATAGCTTCTTCACTCGGTTCAGGAATTAATTCTCCTGCGAGAGTAAACCACCTTAACCACAATTTAGAAATACCTCGAAATGAACCTTGCCATAATCCTAAACTTAACTCTAATTCAGGCATTAGTAAAAGCCCTGTAGTCAAATTCATTGGTTCATAATGACCACCAACTAAATGAAATGCGCGAAGTTCATTGGTATAGCGACTAAAAACAATATAGTAGGGAATTCGCAAAATACTTTCATAAACTTCCCATTTTGTAGGAGGTTTACCTTGAGCAGTTTTTGTGTTTCCTAAATCTTCATCCTCTGTACCAGGAGATAATAATTCTACTACAACAAAAGGATTTGCTGGTTCTTGCCAAGTAACATAACTTAAACGCAAATCTTGACCATGATATAATTTTGATCCACCAACGACACCAAACCAATCTGGACGTTTATACCATAAAGGATGCTGAAGATCATAATAAAGATTCATATCAGCAGCACTAAAAATGAGTTCTGGACTCCAGTTAAGAGGTTGAAAAGTCAGATATAAAAGTAAAGGTTGTAAAAAATGAAATTCGTCTGGCAAACCTTTTTCCTCTGGATTTTCACTAGGTAAATCATACATTGTCGGCAGATTTTCCCAAGGGGGAAGGGGAGGATCTGATTGAGAAATCAACGGAGGGGAGAAAGTCATATAGCAGGAGTCAGGAGTCAGGAGTCAGGAGTCAGGAGTCAGAAGAAGGAAGAAGGAAGAAGGAGTTAAGAGTCTCTTGCCATAAGGCTTTTACTGTAAATTCTGTATCTCATTCAAGCGCATACCGCTATAAATAAATTAAATAAATTAACTAAATTTTGCTTTTCTCAATCTTAGTTTAACAAATATTATGGTCTACCAACGACCAAATCCCCGACTTCTTTGAGAAATGGGGGATATATGTGGATAATTATCTTCTAAATTTCCGTTCTAAAAAAGCAATAATTTGTGACCATGAGGAAGTAGCAGCAACAGGATCATAACGATAACCGTCATCTCTCATAAAAGTATGTTCGGCTTCATAAGCGAAAAATTGATGATGGATTTTAGCATCTTCCAAAGCATTAATTATCGTATGTCTATCATGTTCAGAAATATGTGGATCTTCAGTTCCAAATATTAACAACATTTCTGCTTTAATTTCTGCAAATCTATGAATAGTATCTGCTACTCCTTTACCTAATTTCCCGATAGGAATACCTGTAGGATAACAAGCAACACAAGCTTCAATTTCACTTTCAAAAGCAGCACGCATAGCTAAATGTCCACCAATACAAAAACCTAAAGTGCCGATTTGATCAGCAATAACTGAACCTTCATTTTTTAGAAAATCAATTACCGCACGAGTATCAGCATCATATTCCGAAATTAATGTCCGTCTTGCATCATCATTCCCGCGCATTCTCCCAAGATCATTAGGTTCAATAACAGAACCTATCGGTTCAATGCGGTGAAAAATTTCCGGCGCTGCGACAACATAACCAAATCCAGCCAAATAATTAATTAACCGAATTATGGCATCACCTAATTGATAAATATCACTGTAAAAAACAATTCCTGGATATTTACCTGCTGGTTTGGGAGATGCCACATAAACCCGCATTAAACTATCATTAACTTTTAACTCAATATTGCGTTTGAGGATTTGCATTTCTCATATTTTAGTAATGTGGTAATTTGTAATTCTGCGGATTTAATAATCATCAGTAAATTTTGATTGAATAATATATTCAGGCAAAAGGAATTGCAAGAGTTAGATCCCCGACTTCTCTAAGAAGTCGGGGATCTTATTGTTTATAAATTATGGATTTGGGAACGTGGCAAATTAGAACATACCCATGCCGCCCATGCCGCCCATACCACCCATACCGCCCATACCACCCATACCGCCCATACCGCCCATGCCGCCCATGCCAGCATCAGGAGCAGCGGATGGTTTTTCAGGTTTTTCGGCAATAATGGCTTCGGTGGTTAGAACCATACCGGCAATAGAAGAGGCATTTTGTAAAGCGGAACGAACCACTTTAGCAGGATCAATAATACCGGCAGCAATTAGGTCTTCAAATACCCCTGTAGCTGCGTTATAACCGATATTCAAATCAGTTTCCCGGACTCTGGCAACAATAACAGAACCTTCTGCTCCAGCGTTCTCCGCGATTTGCCGGAGGGGTGCTTCTAAAGCTTTTTTAAGAATATCTGCGCCAATTCTTTCTTCAGGAGTGAGGCTGTTTTTAATTGCTTCTATCTTGGTAGATAGATAAATTAGGGTTGCACCACCACCAGGAACAATACCTTCTTCTACTGCGGCTTTGGTTGCGTTGAGTGCGTCTTCAATCCGCAAGGTTCTGTCCTTGAGTTCGGTTTCTGTGGCTGCACCAACTTTAATTACGGCAATCCCACCGGCTAACTTAGCGATGCGTTCTTGCAGTTTTTCGGTATCATAGTCGGAATCAGTTGCGGCTAACTGTTTACGAATTTGCTCAATCCGAATTTGGATTTCTGGTTTAGCAGCATTACCAGCCACAATGGTGGTATTTTCCTTGTCAATGTTGATTTTTTCCGCAGTTCCTAACATTTCCAAAGTGGCGGTATCTAAGCTTAAGCCAATGTCTTCAGAAATCATTTGTCCATCTGTGAGAATGGCAATATCTTCTAACATAGCTTTGCGACGTTCGCCAAAACCAGGAGCTTTAATCGCTGCGATCGCCAATACACCACGAGCTTTATTTACAACCAATGTTGCTAAAGCATCACCGTCTACATCTTCGGCAATAATCAATAAAGGTTGACCGGAACGGGCAACTTTTTCCAAGATGGGAACTAAATCTTGAATGCTGCTGATTTTTTTATCAGTAATCAGGATGCGAGCATTTTCAAACTCTACTGTCATCCGTTCGTTGTTGGTGATGAAGTAGGGAGAAATATAACCTCTATCAACCTGCATTCCTTCCACCACTTCCAGTTCAGTGGTGAAGGATTTAGATTCTTCAACGGTAATTACACCATCTTTGGTCACTTTCTCCATCGCCAGCGCGATCATTTGTCCAACTTCCGCATCATTACCAGCGGAAACTGTAGCAACTTGAGAAATGGCACTTCCTTCTACGGGTTTAGCGATATTAGCAATTTCCTTGACCAGCGCCTCAACGGTTTTATCAATACCTCGTTTTAAACTGATGGGATTTGTCCCAGCAGCTACATTCTTTAACCCTTCCTTAATCAAGGCTTGTGCTAGAACTGTGGCAGTGGTAGTTCCATCACCAGCTATATCCTTGGTTTTTGATGCCACTTCTTGAATTAGTCTAGCGCCAGTATTTTCTAGAGGATCTTCTAATTCAATTTCTTTAGCAACAGTGATACCATCGTTAACAATTTGGGGAATACCAAATTTTTTCTCTAATAGGACGTTACGACCTCTTGGACCTAAAGTAATTTTCACTGCATCTGCTAGGGCGTTAATACCCCTTTCTAAAGCACGCCGTGATTCTTCATTAAATGCAATAATCTTAGTCATGTTTTATTTCTCTATTGCTTCCATTAGACAATTTAGCACTCACTGACCAAGAGTGCTAATCCCTTTCTCCAATTTAGATTAACAATCAAAATCCCAAAATTGATTAATATTAACAGTTGATACTTATGTTTGACCATAAAACTAATGACTATATTGGGAGCAAATGAACTTAACCAACTCCCTTAAATCCCTTGGCATTGCTGACCCTAGCGGCTCCGGCTGGTTAGCTGTATTATTTACGTTTCTATTAGCTTTAATTGTTACGTGGCGTTTAATTCCCACAATTCGCAAATTTGCTTTAGAGGTAGGTTGGGCAGATCAACCCAACGCTCGAAGATTGAATCAAGAACCTTTACCTAATGCGGGAGGTTTGGCAATCTACGCGGGTGTAATTGCGGCTTTGGTCTTAGCTAGTCTCTTACGGCCGATTGAACTGCAAGGGGTTTTAGCTCAGGTTTTAACGATTCTCCTCGGTGGTTCAATTTTAGTTCTCGTCGGCTTTATTGATGACCAATTTGGCTTACCCCCGTCCGTGCGGTTATGGGCGCAGGTAACAACAGCACTTTTGTTGGTTGGTAATGGGATTAGCATCCAAGTTGCCTTTGGTACACCCATTGATTCCCTCTTATCTATGGCGTTAACGGTGCTGTGGGTGGTGGGAATCACTAATGCTGTTAACCTCATGGATGGGATGGATGGTTTGGCTGGTGGCATCAGCTTTATCACTGCCATCAGTTTGTTAGGAGTTTCTGCCCAGTTTGATAATCGCGCTGCTGCTACGTTGGTTTTAGCGGCGTTGGGAGGGGCGGCACTGGGCTTTTTACGCCATAATTTTCACCCCTCACACATCATTATGGGTGATGCTGGAGCATACTTTTTTGGCTATGTGTTAGCAGCAACCAGCATTTTAGGTAAACTCCAGCAAAATACAATCTATGCCCTAATCCCGACAGTTTTATTTCTGCTGTTGCCAGTTCTTGATACTACTCAAGTGTTTGTCCGCCGCCTGATGGCTGGAAAAAACCCTCTGAGTACACCAGGTAAAGACCACATCCATCATCGCTTGTTAGCCTGGGGACTATCTCAACGCAATGCAGCTTTTACTTTATGGTCAATTACTTTGGGTTGTAATTTGCTGGCTATGAGAGTACAGGGGATGAGTTTCTCTGTGATGCTGGCTACTGCTGCGGGTATTATTTTGATGTTAGGGTTTACCTTGGGGCAAAGAATGATCCGTGAGTAGGGAGTTGGGGAAGTTGGGGGAGTTGGGGAAGTTGGGGGAGTTGGGGGAGTTGGGGGAGTTAGGGAGAAAAATATTCTTTTGCAACTAACAACTGACCACTGACAAACTACATTACCATACCGCCATCAACGTTAAATACTTGTCCTGTGATATAAGCTGCGGCGGGATCTGATGCTAAAAAGCGCACCATGCCGGCAATTTCTTCTGGTTTACCAAAACGCCCCAGGGGGATATATTGGAGGATGCCATCGGCTTTGATATCGCTGGTCATGTCGGTGGTAATAAAACCAGGAGCAACTGCATTGACGGTAATGCCACGAGAAGAGAGTTCTTTCGCTACTGTTTTGGTAAAGCCAATTACTCCGGCTTTGGCTGCGCTGTAGTTGGCTTGTCCTGGGTTGCCCATTTGTCCCGCGACGGAAGCGATGTTAATAATCCGCCCAGAACGTTGTTTGAGCATAATTTTACTAACTGCTTTTGTACATAAAAATACACCAGTTAAGTTAAGGTCTATGACTGCTTGCCATTCTTCTAATTTCATTCTTAATAGGAGGGTGTCACGGGTAATCCCTGCATTGTTGACTAAGATATCCACGCGCTGGAATTTTTCTAAGGTGGTTTTAATGAGTGTATCTACTTGATTTTCTTGAGAAACATCTGCTTGGAGAGAAATGGCTTCTCCTCCGGCTGCGGTAATTTCTGCGACTACTTCATCTGCTGCGGTGCTGGAACTAGCGTAGTTAACTACTACTTTTGCGCCTTGGGATGCTAGTTGGATAGCGATCGCTCTACCAATTCCCCGTGATGCACCTGTGACAATTGCAACCTGATCTTTTAACAAACTCATCTGATTTTCCTCAATTTTGTGAAGATACCGCGCTAATTATCTTAGAATAATTTGGTGAAAACATAACTTTATGAGTTACATATTGACAAAGTTCTCCAAGTATGTATTGTAAATTTTATCTCATGTATGGTGCATTAGAGCCGAAAAAATCTACTTAGCGATGCACCTGTGACAATTGCAATCTGATCTTTCAACAAACTCATCTGATTTTTCTAAATTTTGTGGAGATACCGCGCTAATTAGCTAAAGAACTTAATTGGACAGATTGCAACAATTAAGCTGCTATATCTTGTGAATACAAATATTGCTGAAATCCTATAAATACTTCACTGATATTAGCAACACTACCTAATTCTTTAATGGCATCATGAATAGTATGATATTTCAACTCTAATAGTTGGGGTAACTTAGAGCGATCCAGTTCTTCTACTCCATCTTTGATATATTGATCTAAGACAAAATCGAGAAATTCTTGTTGTTTACCTACATATTTAGAGAAAATTAACGATTTATGAGCTAAAACCCTTTCCCGACGGCTAATAGGCACATAAGCATAAGCAATATAAGCTAATACATCATATAAATCACTTTTTTCAGCATTAATTAGACGACTAATTTCTGTTAATTGTTCTACATCATAACCTTTTTCTGATAACCCTTCTAATAGGGCTTTTCTAGTATCTGGACGACTCCAAATAGTTCTTAATTCAGTTTCATTTTTAAACAGTTCGGGAATTTCACCAAAGAGCTTTTCTATAAATTCTGCGGCGGTAATTGGTTTACCATCTACACTCCAAAAGCTGGTAGATATTTGATGTTGAATAGTTCTTTCCTTACCATCTCCTAATTGAACTTTAATTATTTTAGGCGTTGTATCTTCTGTTTTTTCGCTTCTTTCTTCTGGGCTATTATTATCTGTAGTTGGTGATAACTCCCGTGCTTTTCTGTTGGTAATTTTTACAGGTTCTTGGGGTTCACCATCCCATTCAGGATCGTTAAAATGTTCGTAGGCTTTGACAAAATCATAAATAGTAAAATAGTCTTTCCCATCATATAACCGAGTCCCACGACCAATGATTTGTTTAAATTCAATCATGGAATTGATGGGACGCATTAAGAGGGTGTTTGAAAAGTCGGTGAGTGAGTAAAAAAGCTCTCCCAGTGTAAGC
>NZ_VIKX01000096.1 GCF_009711935.1 Dolichospermum sp. UHCC 0259
GTAAAGGATTCACAGAATTAACACACTAGGCTTGTCCTGATGCCATAAATAAGGAATAATCTAAGTTAAATGAATCAGTTACAAACCAGTGTTTTTGTCCGCTAGAATCACCATAACCTCGGACAACAATTCCTCCAGCATACATTCCCGTAAAATCTAAATTAGTCACTGTTTCCAGGATACTAGGAACTAATATTTCTGGAGTTAGTAATTTACCAGTATTAATTTCTCGACTGCTATGATTTCCTGATGGTAAAACTAAATAAGGATCAATTGGTAATAATGGTAATTCATCCCGTAATTCTTGTAAAGCGGTGGATGCTAATTCCCAATCTATTTCCCAATTTCCAGTAAAAGGAAACTGACGAGAACTACTGCGTTGATTAGCCATTAAGGTCAATTGAATCGAGCCATCATCAACACAACCTGTTTGTCTAACTTTCGCAGAATTAAAGCGGGTAAATTGACTGCTTTCGCTGCTAAGTCTGACGGTGAAATGTTCATGTTCTGCTTTTTCATTCAGCAGAGTTTCGATGAGTTGATTAAAAGTTTTTTCTAAAGTTGATAATTCTTCAAGTTTCATGGTTTAAATTGTATCTGGATCAATATTTAATTCTCGCAATTTTGCAGCTAAACGTTCTGCTCTTCTAGCTTCCCATTCGGCTCTTTGGGTTTCTATTTTTGCTCTTTGGGCTTCTATTTCGGCTCTTTGCATTTGTATTGCTGTTTTCTTAGTTTCCTCTTCTGCGGTTTCTTCCGGTGTCGCTACTAACTCTCCTGCTGGGGTAAAATACCTTAACAGTCCTTGGTGAATTCCTAAATATAAGCCTAACTGTTCACTCCATAAATGCCCTTTTTCATTTGGTTCTAAAGGTTGATATTTTCCATTTGTTAAATAAAAACCTGCAAATTCTAACGTATAAGGATCAAACCAAAAGTAATCCGGTGTACGGAAAGTATTTTGATAAAGTTCTTTTTTAAATTCTCTATCAGTATTAGCTGTACTGGGTGAAAGAATTTCTAAAATGAAATTGGGATATTTACCATCTTCTTCCCACACTACCCAACTTTTACGGGTTTTGCGTTCAGTTTCCAAGACAACAAAAAAATCAGGACCCCGGAAAAATTGTGATTTTTTTTGGTTAGGACTGTAGTAAATAGTCAAATTTCCCGCAGCATAGAAATCTGTTCTACCTTTCCATAACCATTCTAAACATTTGAAAAGTAAAATTATTTGTCGTAGATGTAGTTCTGTTTCCACGGGAGGTTCATCACTATATAAATCACTAGGAGGAAATATTACATCTGCGGAGATGTTTTGTTGTGATTCTAATTCTTGAGCAATGATCATATTGATATGGCTTCAAGTAGTTACTTGTTTATTGTAGCATTAATTGATTCGATACTTTTGACAAAGTATGTAGGATGTATTAGTTTAACCCAACACTTGCTACCTGTAGAGGTAGGGGTATTAAACCCTTTCATTTACTTTCATATCCTTCATCCGTGAAATCCTTAAATCAGTTAAATCAGTGATAAAATTCATTAACCACCACCAAAAACTTCGACGTTTGCAAATGCACAAACAGGTGAACCATGTCCTACAGAAATGGCTTGATTTGGTTCTCCTTTGCCGCAGAAAGGTGTACCATAAATTTGCCAATTAGTATTATTGCCAACTTGAATTAAGCTATGCCAAAATTCTGGTGTGGTGGCACGATAGTTAGGATTACGCAGGGTTTTAGTCAGTTTACCGTTTTCAATTAGTTTGGCATATTCACAACCAAATTGAAATTTATAACGTTGATCATCTATTGACCAAGAACGGTTGGATTCCATGTAAATTCCCTGTTCTATTCCTGAGATAATTTCTTCAAAGGTGGCGTTTCCTGGTTCTAGATTTAAGTTAGCCATTCTGTCTATGGGGGGACGATTCCAAGAACAAGCTCGCGCACAAGCAACACCGGGTAAATCTGCTCTGGCTTGACTTTCTAAACTTCCTAAACCCCGTTGTAAAGTGCCTTTTTTAATTACATATTCCTTGGTGGCTACTGCACCAGTGTCATCAAAACCATAACTGGCAAATTCACCTGTTACTGTAGGATCAAAGGTGATATTCATCAGTGGTGAACCATATTCTAATTTACCAAAATCATCTTTGTTAACAAAACTACCCCCAGCATAGTTGCGTTCATCTCCTAAAATACGATCAATTTCTAAAGGATGTCCGATACTTTCATGAATTTGTAGCATCATTTGATCTGGTGCTAAAACTAAATTGGTGCGGGTATTTGGACATTCTTCCGCTGTTAATAATTCTAATGCCTGTTCACCAACTTTTTGAACTTGATGCCATAAATTATCTTGTTTAAAAAGTTCCCAACCTCCTTGGTAAGAGTTGGCGTGAGCGCCATTATTGCTGCGTTGTTGGACGATTGTTCCGTCTTGAGCGATCGCCCCAAAATGATGACTAAGAGATAAAATGTTTTGATATACTTCTGAACCGTTGCTACTGACAAACCAAGTCTCTTTTTGCTCTGTGCCGACTGTGGCTGTGGTTTGCACGATTTTATCGCTAATTTTGAGTTGCTGACAAATCCGAATCAGTAAGTCGTTGATTTCTCCCGGAGTAATAGCGTTAAATGGTTGTAAACACGGTGATTTATATTCACCAACTACTTGAGGACGGGTATTTTCACTAATTGGATATATCCACCATTTACTAGCTGCAATTGCTTGTTTATAGGCAATTTCCGCCGCATTTTGTAAACTAGAAATATGGAAGGAGTTGGTAGCGGCATAACCTAAACAACCATTAACCATGACTTCGATCATTGCTCCCATATTCAATGATTTACCGTTGCTTTTGGGTAAACCATCACGGACAGAATGATTTGTGGAAGTTGTTTTTACGGCTCTAATTCCTATCCAATCTGCGGGGATATTTAAATCAGAAATCGCTTTTTTTAGTTCAATCAACATAATTTTTATTTTTTAATTCCGCTTTGCGATACTATTGGACTGGAGTGGTTTAATATTACACTTTATTTCCTGTTTCTGAATTTGTAGAAAAACTGTTCATGTCGGAATTATTAGCTAACACTGGAACTATTGCGGCGATCGCTACTGCTGTTGTCCCTCAACAGGGTAGTGTGGGTATTGTCCGGGTTTCTGGTGATCTGGCAATGGCGATCGCTCACACTCTATTTTACGCTCCAGGGCGACAAGTTTGGTCAAGTCATCAGATTCTTTATGGTTATATTCGTCAACCCCAAACTAAGCAAATTATTGATGAGGCTTTATTATTAATAATGAACGCCCCCCGTTCTTTTACCCGTGAAGATGTGGTAGAATTCCATTGTCATGGGGGAATTATGGCGGTACAACAAGTATTACAACTATGTTTGGAAAATGGCGCAAGATTAGCTCAACCGGGAGAATTTACATTAAGAGCGTTTTTAAATGGTAGATTAGACTTAACCCAAGCGGAAAGTATCGCCGATTTAGTGGGAGCAAAATCACCTCAAGCTGCTCAAACGGCTTTAGCTGGGTTACAAGGTAAATTAGCCCAACCTATCCGCAAATTACGGGCTAATTGTTTAGATATTTTGGCAGAAATTGAAGCCAGAATTGATTTTGAGGAGGATTTACCACCTTTAGATCAGCAAAGAATTATTGCAGATATTGAGCAAGTGACAGCGGAGATTAACAAATTATTAGCCACAAAAGACAAAGGTGAATTATTACGAACTGGTCTGAAAGTGGCGATAGTTGGGCGACCAAACGTGGGAAAATCGAGTTTATTAAATGCTTGGAGTCAGAGCGATCGCGCCATTGTCACCGACTTACCAGGAACAACCCGCGATGTGGTAGAATCGCAGTTAGTTGTGGGCGGCATTCCTGTGCAAGTGTTAGATACAGCCGGGATTCGGGAAACAGCAGATCAAGTTGAAAAAATTGGTGTAGAGCGATCGCATCGTGCCGCTAATGACGCTGATCTGGTATTGTTTACCATAGATGCAGCCGCAGGTTGGACACCCGCAGATCAAGAAATTTATGAACAAGTAAAACACCGTCCGGTAATTTTAGTCATTAATAAAATTGATTTGATTTCAACAGCAGAACAAGAAACTTTACAATCCAAAATCCAAAATCCAAAATCCAAAATCCTTACAGCCGCAGCCATAAATCAAGGAATTGATAACTTAGAAACAGCGATTTTAGCAATAGTTCAACAGGGAAAAGTTCAAGCCGCTGATCTAGATTTAGCAATTAATCAACGACAAGCAGCAGCTTTAACAAAAGCAAAGATTGATTTAGCACAAGTGCAAATAACAATCACCAATAAATTACCCTTAGATTTTTGGACAATTGATTTAAGAGGAGCAATTCAAGCATTAGGAGAAATCACCGGAGAAGAAGTTACAGAATCAGTTTTAGATCGGATTTTCAGCCGCTTCTGTATTGGTAAATAAAATAAGTTATTATTCCTATTTCCTAGTCTAATGAGGTACAAAATTATCTGTGTTCATCTGCGTTTATCTGCGTTTAATTCTGACTTCTTGTACCTCACTGGCATGGGAATTGCTGTAAACTCTCAAAATGACAGCATTTTAGGCAGCAATAATTTCTTTGATGATGACATAAGGTTCAACAATCAGAGCATTAAATCGCTTCTCACGGTTGAGATTCCATTCTCCCACCTGATCTATTGTCGGTTTGGCTAATAATTGTTCATCTATCCAATGTTGCACTGAAAGAATATTATCACTAGCGATCGCTTCTCCCACATCTAATAAATCCAAATTCTCCGCTACCAAAATCACCGCATCTTTTTGGACATGGGGAATTAACCACTCCCATTCTGCTTCATCAAGATTTTGCTGTAATTTTTCCCGTAACTCCGACATAATTCCCCACTTTTTTAGTTATTATTTTGATTTTATCATATATAGGATTTACGCATTGACAAGATTCTCCAAATATGTAACGTGAATTTTATGCCTTGTAGGGTGCGTCAGACACGATATTTTGACAAAAAAACAGATTTCCTCTATCTGACGCACCCTACTCAATAGGTTATTCCCAAAGCCGAAAACGACGCAAGTTATGACCTTCTCAAGTATATTATTCCAGCAATTCTCATTTTGAAAAAAATAAGATAAAATTCTCTAGATTTAATTGTTAATTTAGTACAACAAATGCTTTCTCTGCATGAAAAATTCAATGATGTAAATACACCCCCAGCGAAAAATGATTCAGCAACAAATTCAAGCTACTGATAGACAAATCAATTAGTTTATGAACTTTATGAATTAACTGATGCGGAAATAACTATGATTGAAGGTACGTAAATTTACTCTTCCCCTTGTCTGCGTCCTAATTCATACACACCAGCGCCGATACAAGCAAGTATACCAACGCTAATTCCCCAGCTATTACCCAAACTGATATCCAGAAGCCAGTTAGATAAGCTACCAAATATCAAAAATGGGAAAATGCTAAATAGTGAAGCATAAAAGGAATTTTGTGATTCTCTGGCTTTGCGAGTTTTTTCAAATTCTGATTCACTGGTGTAGAGGGAACGTTCTGCAAAATTGAACCAGCGGTTGAGTTGTGTCGTTATCCATTCTCTGGTTTGGGAAAAACTCAGATATAAGGCTAAAGCCCATAAACAAGCTCCTGCGATCGCTATTTTATCTAACTCAAAGCGAAAAGGCAATATGTCAAACATGGCATCGGTTAACTCTCCAATTGCTAATTTTAGCTTTTATCTGCCCCTAAATCCCACTATGGTGAGATTTTTGTTTTTACAGAATTATTGACCGCAGATAAACGCAGATAAACGCAGATAAATACGGATTGATATTTTTATTAATCAAAAAATCAGGGTTTAGCATTGCTAAACCCCTACTCAGAATAGGGATATTTTTTAGTTACAAGTCCCCCTAAATTATTGAGTTTAAACTCAACTAATAAGTTGCGGCTACTGGCTCATTAGTGACTTTAATGGCTGTATTATCAGCGACTATAGTGCGGAATACATCACCTTCAATGGTTTCTTGTTCTATTAACAAATCAACGGCTCGTTCCAAGATTAAACGGTTTTCTTGAATGATTTCTTTAGCTTGAATATAACAGCGGTCAACAATCTCCCGGACTGCGTGATCAATTTTCGCTGCAATGTCTTCAGAATATTCTGATTTATTTCCCCAGTCGCGTCCTAAAAATACATCGTTGTTTTGATTTTCTAGGGAAACTGGACCCAAATCAGACATTCCAAATTTCGTTACCATTTGTCGTGCCATACTGGTAACTTGTTGTAAGTCATTTCCTGCACCTGTGGTAACTTCCGCCTTCCCAAACACGATTTCTTCAGCCGCGCGACCACCTAAAGTTGCCGCAATACGGGCTAAAATTTGGGAACGGGAAATTAAACCCTGTTCTTCATTGGGAGTAAACCAAGTTAAACCTAGTGCTTGTCCTCTGGGAATGAGTGTAACTTTTTGTACAGGATCATGACCTTTAACGAACGTTCCTACCAAAGCGTGTCCGACTTCGTGGTAAGCAATTAGGCGTTTGTTTTTGCTGTCTACTAAAGCAGTCCCTTCCATACCTGCGACTACTCTATCTATGGCGTTATCAATTTCTAAGTCGGTAACGGCTTCTTTGCGTCTTCTGGCGGTGAGAATGGCGGCTTCGTTGAGTAAATTGGCTAAATCTGCACCAGTAAATCCAGGAGTGCGGCGAGCGATCGCTTCTAAAGATACACTAGGATCAATCTTCTTATTCTGAGCGTGGACTGTCAAAATTTCCTGTCTTCCCTTCAAATCGGGAACATCCACAATTACCTGTCTATCGAAGCGTCCTGGACGTAATAGAGCCGAATCGAGGACATCTGGACGGTTAGTAGCAGCAATAATAATAATCCCTGTATTCCCTTCAAAACCATCCATTTCTGTTAATAGTTGGTTGAGGGTTTGTTCCCGTTCATCATTTCCACCCCCAATACCTGCACCCCGTTGTCTTCCTACTGCGTCAATTTCATCAATAAATATTAAACAAGGAGCATTTTCTTTGGCTTTTTTGAATAAATCGCGGACACGGGAAGCGCCGACACCGACAAACATTTCCACAAATTCTGAGCCAGACATACTGAAAAATGGCACACCTGCTTCCCCAGCAATGGCTTTGGCGAGTAAGGTTTTCCCTGTTCCCGGAGGTCCAATCAATAGTACACCTTTGGGAATTTTTGCCCCTACCGCTGTAAATTTTTCTGCTTGTTTGAGGAAAGTGACAACTTCTTCTAATTCCTCTTTTGCTTCCTTAACTCCTGCCACATCATTAAATTTTACGCCTGTTTTGGCTTCCATTTGAAACCGAGCGCGAGATTTACCAAAACTCATGGCTTGGTTAGAAGCATTTGCAGAACGCCGCAGAAATAGTAACATGAGAGCCACTAGGGGCAAAATCCACATGAGATTAATTAATAAGCCGACAGCGGCCCTGTTCCCAGCGGAGGAAACTTCGCCAAAATCAACGTTTTTTTCTTTAAGTTTATTAATTAACTCCGCATTTTGATCTAAAAGGCGTACTTGTAAAGGCAGAGTATCGGGTTTTTGTCCCACTAAATAAACTCTAGCTGTTTGTTCGGCTTGATCTAACTCTACCTTTTTAACTTCTCCTTTATTGGCTTTTTGAATTAATTCACCATAGGTTAAGGAATTTCGCTCGGTTTTTTGTTGCGCTAAAACAGGACTAGTGCCAATCGCACTGGGTAATATCATCAACCCAGCAGCCATAATTCCTGTTAATACATGACGTGGAGAAGAACCTGGTAATTGCTGTTTGATCAAAGCTTTTTTGTGCAAATTTTTCATAATAGTTATCCTTTATGGCTGTTTTTTAGCGGAAATTGTCAAATCTAGAAATTATAGTTTTCTTCTAACAGTTTAACTGTCAAACTCGATTATTAACAGGTGACAGAAGGAGAAGGTGAGAGTCTTTAAGATAACTGATTGTCATGGGAAATTTGGGATTTTTCATCAGCGATTCTTGTGGATCTCTTGGCGATCGCCCAACCTCATGTAAAATAAATATTCCGGTCTGTATTTTCTCAACATCATGGGCAGCACTTTTGGTCATCTTTTCCGTATTACGACTTTTGGCGAATCTCACGGCGGCGGTGTGGGCGTTATCATTGATGGATGTCCCCCACAACTGGAAATTTCTGCCGAGGAAATTCAATTTGAGTTAGATAGAAGACGGCCAGGACAAAGTAAGATTACCACTCCTCGCAAAGAAGCTGACACCTGTGAGATTTTATCGGGGGTGTTTGAGGGAAAAACTCTGGGAACACCAATTGCTATTTTAGTCAGAAATAAAAATACTCGTCCCGAAGATTATGATGAGATGGCGCAGAAATACCGCCCTTCTCATGCAGATGCTACCTATGATGCTAAATATGGATTCAGAAATTGGCAAGGTGGTGGCAGGTCGTCAGCCCGTGAGACAATAGGTAGAGTTGCTGCTGGTGCGATCGCTAAAAAGATTTTACATCAAGTTGCAGGTGTAGAAGTAATCGCCTATGTGAAGCGCATTAAAGATTTAGAAGGCATTGTTGATGCAAATACCGTCACTTTAGCAGATGTAGAAAGCAATATCGTCCGTTGTCCAGATGGCGAAATTGCTAATACGATGATTTCATTAATTGAACAAACCGGTCGAGATGGTAATTCCATCGGTGGTGTAGTTGAATGTGTGGTGCGGAATGTTCCCAAAGGTTTAGGCGAACCAGTTTTTGATAAATTAGAAGCAGATTTAGCAAAAGCTGTCATGTCATTACCCGCAAGTAAAGGTTTTGAAATCGGTTCAGGTTTTGACGGAACTCTATTAACAGGTTTTGAACATAACGACGAATTTTATATTGATGAACATGGCGAAATTAGAACAGTAACTAACCGTTCAGGAGGGATTCAAGGAGGAATTTCCAACGGTGAAAACATTATTATCAGAGTGGCATTTAAACCAACAGCTACTATTAGAAAGGAACAAAAAACCGTAACAAAAGAAGGTGAAGAAACCCTTTTGAGTGGGAAAGGAAGACATGATCCTTGTGTTTTACCTCGCGCTGTACCTATGGTTGATGCGATGGTGGCTTTGGTTTTATGTGATCATCTATTAAGGCATTATGGGCAATGTAAGGTATTGTAGGAATTTTGATGGGGTGTTTTTCTGGAATGCCCTTTTTTAGTATTGTTGTTATATTAGAACAGTCTTTTTTTCAAAATCTTTTTTGTCTCACGCAGAGGCGCAAAGAGGAGTTCGGAGAGGAGAATTTTTGTTGTAGGTATGATTAATATGAATCCAAAGTACGAAATTCGGTCTCAACATTTTGCTGATTTGAAGGAGAAATACCAAGCTGCTAAATATGAAGATTATTCTCCTTCTAGTCCACTATATTTCATTCTCAGAAAAGCTGATTTAGGAATTGAACTTACTGATTTAGAATCTATTTATTTGCAAAAAGAACAGCTTTCAAAAACGTTCAACATTATTCAAAAAGAACAGCAACAGAGAAGTAAAGAAAGGATAAGTCTAGGTGTTGAATTTACGCAGTTAAAATCTAAATATAAAGTTGATAACTATAATATTTCTTGGATAAAAAGCGATTTGTATTTTATTCTCTTTAAAATAGATTCAGGCAATTTTCTGACTGACAAAGAATTTAATTGGTTACTATCTCATGGGTTTAAAACAACAACATCAATTGCTATTGAAATTCAAAAATTTAGTAGTTTAAAGTCTAAATACAAAGCTACTCGATATCAAGATTCTCATCCTGATAATTCACTTTATCCCATTCTCAAAAAAATAGACATCTCAGAACATTTAAATGAGACAGAATATAAATGGTTAGTAGAAAAGGGACTTTCAGAAACTTTAGAATTTGTTAAACAGCAAGAAGCAGCAGAACGAAATGAGTTTATTCAGTTAAAGGAAAAATACCAAGCCACTAAATATAAAAGTGAATATTTATCAAGTCCATTATATTCAATTTTGAAGAAATTAGAATCAACAGAAAAGTTAACTGATACGGAAATTACTTGGTTAAAAGAACAGAAACTTATCGAAACTATTGCTATTGCTGAGGAAAGGGAACAAATAAAAGAATTTGCAGCTTTAAAGTTTAAGTATAAAGCTACGGAATATGAGGATTTATCTCCCAAATGTCATCTTTATAAAGTTCTCAAAATAATTGATGCAGGTAATTTTTTAGCAGAACAAGATATTAATTTCTTGAAAAAGCGTAAATTGGTAGAAACACTGAAAATTGCTAATGATAAATATGCTAATCATCTGAAAACAAAAATAGAAATAAATGAATTACTTAGTGATTCAGAAATTGAATGGCTACAAAAGCAGGGACGTGAAGATGTTATCAATTTTGCTAAACAGAAGCATTTTGCCGCACTAAAAAGAAAGTATAGCTTAATAGATCCTGCATTACCAATAGAACCACTTTACACAATTATGCTGAAACTGGAGAAAAAAGAGCGTCTAGATTCTTTATTAGTGGTTCAGCTTATGGCAAAAGGTATATTGTCTCATAATGGCAAGATTGCTATTGCATATTACAGACTAGAAGCTGAGTTTTATGAACAGGAATATAAACGGACTGGGAATAAATGGGATATTCCAACAATTAGTAAATTTTGGCGTAAAGCAAATGAACCTGAACAGGCTTTAAAAATTACTAATCTCGATTTAGGTACAATCAAAGAAAGTAATCTCAAATCAGCTATTTCAGTAACGAGAGGTGCTGCATTTAGAGATATTAATAAATTAAATGATGCTGAAAGTTTAGCGAAAAAAGCTATGGAGTATCAGTCAGATACTCATCAACCTTATACCTTAATGGGTGCTATTTGTTATGATAAATATGAATATGCGAAAGGTGATTATTGGTTTGAACAAGCCATTCTGCGTGGGGCTAAAACTGAAGATATAGATGCGGAAATTAAGCAAGTAATCAAAAATGAAAAAAATGATGATAAACGACATGAAGCCGCAGAATATCTCTTAAAAAAAGATTCACATCGTTATGCTTGGGCTAAAGCTTATCTAAAAAAACAGAAGGATAAAAAATAAAAGGGTTGAATTTTAATCATGTAGAGATATTTTGCCAAATGTCTCTACAATACAATGTGTTAAATTTGAATATAAAACAAAAAAATCTCAACCTTTGCGTCTTTGCGCGAAACATAATTTATACCATGATTATAAAGTATTGCAAAGTTATTTAAAAAAAGATTGTGTTTAGTATAGATATATGAAGCATAAGAGCAAGTAGATAATAATAGTATTACAGTACGAATATCACCCATTAAAAGATTTAAAAAAGGGGCTATAGTATTATGACTATCTCCAAAATGTTTGCTGATATGGCTCAGTTTGTTTCTGAAGCCTTCATGCGGATTTTCACCCCTGCTAATGATGCCTATCCTGTGATTGGGGTACAGCCTTTTACAGGTAAAATTTATAAAAAAGGTAAAGCAGCTTGGTAGGTATTAAGTTAGTAGCACTGAAGATTTTTCTCCATAATTCAGAGTAGGGACAAGGTAAAAATTTTGATACCATGTCCCTATTTTTAATTGATTCTAACCGCCCATTTCTTGCAGCATGGTTTGGATTCTGGCAACGCCTTCTTGATCATTTCCCCGCTGATATAAATCTAATGCCTTTTTGAGAACTTTATTTGCTTGTGTCGTTTGTCGTCGTTGTTTAAACATAGAACCGATTAACTCATAGGTACGGGGATTATTTTTATCTAAATTAATAGCTTGTTCATAAGCCCACATAGCTGCTTGATAATCACCCAAGCTAGTTTGAGAAACTCCTAATCCTAAATAGGCGTTGACATTATTCCGATTTAATTGAATAGCCCGACGGTAAGCTTCCTTTGCGCCTTTGTTATCTTTTGTGCTACTTTTGAGATAACCAACGGCATAGTAAAAATCACTATTATTAGGATTAATGGCGATCGCTCGACGATAAGCATCTAAGGCTGAGGTAAAATTGCCTTGTTGAGTGTATAAGTAGCCAATCCCAGCATAAATTCTGTCATTTTTGGGATCTAATTTTGCGGCTTTTTGATAAACTGCGATCGCTCCATTATAATCTTTAGCATCTACCAGTCTTTTCCCCTCGTCTATCAAGTTTTTCAACTCTGGATTATTCACCTGTGTCAGTAGGACATCAGCTTTCGCTACTACAGGTGTGCTAGTAAATAAACATCCTAATAATAAGGCAGTTAACAGGACTGATGTTTTTTTGTACATAGTAAATTTTCCTAAATTTTCTTAACCCGTTTTTATTCGTACATTAAAACAAAAATATTGATCTTTGTAATCTGTATTTATTCACATTTACAGAATATTAATAATTTCTTAAAATCACTTCACACCTTCATAACTATAACAATAAATTAATCCTTTTGCCAACCGATACTGATAAATTAGACAAAATTTCAGGTAACTGTTCACACTCCCCCACTAAAAAGGAATTAGGAAGTAACAGGGATAGGAG
>NZ_VIKX01000097.1 GCF_009711935.1 Dolichospermum sp. UHCC 0259
CCTATCCCTGTTACTTCCTAATTCCTTTTTAGTGGGGGAGTGTGAACAGTTACTTTAAAAATCCTTGTAGAGCAGATAACTCTCTACAAACTTTGAGAAGATATCTAGTTAGAATTTGTTTCCAGAACTATTTTCCTGAGCTTTTTGTAAACAAATTATCAACTTTTCTGCCATGACTTTAACATTAGGTTCTTGCATAACAGTAGTGTGTGTTCCAGGAACTTCATAGATCTCCACTTGATGAGTAATTTGATCCCAACCACATTCTCTATCTTGGACAAAGTGTTCAGGTTGACTATCAGTAGCTTTAAATAAAGTCAATTTACCAGGATAAACTGATGATGGAACATAGGATCGTAGGGCTTGAGAATTAGCAGTAGCGACATTGAGAGTCCTTAGTGAAGGAAGCGATCGCGTGATATAACGCAAGTAAAGTTTATAAAAAATGCTGGCTTTACCTACTGTGAGATGAAACTGCATCCTTGACAATACGTAATTTAACTGATCTATGGGTTTCAATGTTAAAAAATGATTTAACTTGGACAAGATTAAATCACTTGTAGATACACTGAGTGAATTAGTATCATGAATTCTTGGAGCCTCCATGTCTAAAATAGCCACTATGGCAACTTTCTCACCTTGAGCATGGATCTGTTGAGCAATTTCAAAAGCTACTGCACCACCAAAGGAGTGACCAGCGATAAAATAAGGTCCATGAGGCTGAAGTCTGCGAATTTCTTGGATATAATTAGCTGCCATTTCCACCATAGAATTAATTGGCTCTTCTTTCCCATCTAGTCCTTTTGCTTGTAGCCCATAGACAGGTTGATCTGGCGGCAAATAACTTACTAATTCTCGATAGAAGAGGATATTACCCCAAATTGCATGAATCACAAATAAAGGTGGCTTATTCCCATTGGGTTGAATTGGCACTATACATGAATAATCATCGGATTTTTCTTCAACCCTTAATAGCACAGCTAACTGTTTTATGGTATTAGCTACAAACAAAGTTGCTAAAGTCAGGCGTTTACCCAAACTTTGTTCAATTGCTGTTAATAAATATAATGCTAATAGCGAATCTCCTCCTAATTCAAAGAAATTATCATCAATTGTGATGTTATTAATTCCCAAGACTTTTTGCCAGATTTTGAGCAGAGTTTGCTCAATCTGTTCTTGGGAAGATCCAGATGCTTGATTTATGACCGTATTTAGGCTTGAATTTTCGGACTGATCCTTAGTTTCTTCTATTTGTAAAAACTGTTTCCATCTAGGAATATAAAACCAATCGGAAATATTTGGTTTTTTCCTTGTATCCAGTTTAATTTCTGTGGTTTGTTTGGTAGGTTCAATCCAATAACGTTGGCGTTCAAAAGGATAGGTAGGTAAGGGAATCCGATAATTTTGCCCTTCTCCATAAAAGGCTGACCAATTAATCTCTAAACCTGCTAACCACATTTGACCAAGATTATTGAGGATGAAACTAACATCAGAGTATTCATCTTGAGGATGACGGATGGAAGTGAGGCTAATTTGGTCGCTGGGCTTGTCAGGATGGCGTTTGGAGAGGGTGCTTAATGTGCGTCCTGGTCCTACTTCTAGGAGGATTTGTTCTGGGTGATCAAAAAATTGTTTAACCCCATCGGCAAAGCGCACAGCTTGGCGTAGATGTTGAGCATAATAACTGGGGTTAGTAGCATCCTCATCTGTGATCCAAGTTCCTGTGACATTGGAAACAAAGGGAATGGTGGGAGGATTGAGGCGAACTTGTTTTACTTTTTCGGTAAAGGGTTCTAAAATCTCTGCCATCATTTGGGAATGGAAGGCATGGGATGTCTGTAGTAACCGACTTTCAATTCCTTGTGCTGCTAACTGTTGAGCAAAGGCTTCTATAGCTGGTGTTGTTCCCGAAACGACGCAATTAGTGGGGCTGTTAATGACGGCTATTTGCAGAGAAGTCCCGGTGAGTAGTGGTTCTACTTCGTTTTCCGGTAGAGGAACGGCGAGCATTGAGCCAGGAGCCATAGATTGCATTAGTTGACCTCTGGCGGCAACTAGGGCTAGGGCATCTTCTAAGGAAAATACTCCGGCTAAGGTGGCGGCTACATATTCGCCAATGCTATGACCGATCATGGCTGTGGGTGTGATGCCCCATTTTATCCATAATTGAGCGATCGCATATTCAATGACAAATAATGCCGGTTGGGTTGTGGCTGTTTGAGTCAGTTTTGCCGTTGCGGTGGCAATTTCCTCTGGATCAGGATATAAAACATCACGTAAATTAAAGCCTAAATGTGGTTGTAAAATTTCACAACTTATGTCAATTTGCTCCTGGAAATAGGGTTCTGTTTCATAGAGTTCTCGTGCCATATTTACATATTGAGAACCTTGTCCTGAAAACATGAAGACGACAGAACGGGGTTTAATTGTCCCGGAATTAGTGAAAACTCGGTTTTTCTCGCCTGTATTCAGGGTATTAGCTGCATCTACAAGATCACTCGCCACTAGGATGCGGCGATGGTTAAAACCAACACGCCCAACAGCTAGAGTATAAGCAACATCAGCTAGATTAATTTCTGGATTTGCTTGTAAATGCGTAGTTAAATTAATAGTTGCAGTATCTAAAGCTGTCGCCGTCTTGGCTGATATTACTATTAACTCCTTTGACTTTTGACTGGTTACTGAGCTTGTCGAAGTATTGACTTGTGACTTTCGCGCAGCGTTGTCCCATTCTTCCAACACGACATGAGCATTTGTCCCCCCGAAACCAAAGGAACTGACTCCTGCACGGCGGGGAAAATCATTACTTTCCCAGGGTGAAAGTTGAGTATTCACGTAGAAAGGACTGTTAGGAAAGTCAATCCCCGGATTAGGTCTTTCAAAGTTGAGGCTAGGCGGTATTTGTTGATGTTTAAGTGCTAGTGCGGTTTTTATCAACCCCGTTACACCGGCGACTGTATTTAAGTGTCCGATATTGCTCTTGACCGAACCAATAGCACAATAGCCTTTTTTGTCTGTTTTCATCCGAAAGGCTTGAGTCAGACCAGCAATCTCAATCGGATCGCCCAAGGCTGTGCCTGTACCATGTGCTTCTATGTAGGTAATAGTTTCCGGGGCGATCGCTGCATCTTCTTGGGCTGCTGCAATCACTGCCGCTTGACCATCAATACTGGGTGCTGTATAGCCTACCTTTAAATTACCATCGTTATTAATGGCACTGCCCTTGATAGTTGCGTAAATATAGTCGCCATCAGCGATCGCTCTTTTTAAGGGTTTAAGCACAACCACCCCCACACCATCTCCAAATAATGTCCCTTTAGCTTCCGCATCAAAAGTCCGGCAATGACCGTCTGGAGAGGAAATCATCCCTTCCTCATATAAATAACCCGCCTGTTGCAACAGAGAAACAGCACCTGCCAGGGCAATATCACATTCTCCCTTTAATAAACTTTGACAAGCCAAATGGACAGCTACCAGGGAGGTAGAACAGGCTGTTTGCACATTAATCGCAGGTCCAGTGAGATTAAGTTTATAAGCTACCCTCGTACTCAGGTAATCTTTACTATTACCCAGAGATATTTGTAACTCTAAAGCAGAATTTACCCAACGATCTTGAGCAATATCATGATTTTGTAAAATATTGTTCAATAAATAACTGCTGGAAGCCACACCTCCATAAACCCCAATGACATGGCCTCTATCTGATTGATAACCAGCATTTTCTAGCGCTGACCAAGCACACTCTAAAAACATCCGTTGTTGAGGATCAATAAATTGAGCTTCTCTCGGAGAATAACCAAAGAAAGCAGCATCAAATTCATCAATTTTAGGAATCAGAGCCGCGATTTTAATATAATTCGGATTGTTTAATAAATCAGGATCTATCCCTGGTAATCTCAATGTCACATCTTCATCTGACAATGGAGCAATAGATTCCACCCCATCCCGCAGATTTTGCCAAAATTCGTTGATATTTTCTGCCCCTGGAAACCGCCCCGACATCCCAATAATCGCAATATCTTTTGCCTCGGTAAGTGAGCGCTGCCGGGACACTGAGCGAAGTCGAAGTGCTGACTCCTGATTTAACAAATATTTAGCTAAACTCTCTATATTTGGATATTGAAATATATCCATAATTGATATTTCTATCCCTAATTCCTTAGCTATTTTGCTTTGCAATATAGCCGTGAGTAAAGAATGTCCGCCCACCTCAAAGAAATTATCTTTAATTCCAATCGGCTCAACCTCCAAAACCTCTTCCCAAATCTTAATTAATTCCCCCTCTAATCGGTGACTCCCTCTTTCTTCTTCCTGACTCCTGATTGGTCGCAGTCCCTGCGTCCCTAACTCCTTCTTCCTGCTTTCTTCCTTCTCCTGACTCCTGACTCCTGACTCCTGACTCCTTCTGAGTAATTCCCGACGGTCAACTTTACCATTAGGCGTTAGCGGTAATGCCTCTAAAATCACAAAAGCCGCAGGAATCATATAATCCGGTAATTGCACCTTCAGAAACTGCCGTAATTCTGGAATACTAGGTTGAGATTGTCCAGCCACAACATAAGCAACTAATTGTTTATTACCCGGAGTATCTTCTCGAACAACAACTACCCCTTGTTCCACTTCGGGATGTTTATCTAAAACATTCTCAATTTCCCCAATTTCTATGCGAAAGCCCCGGATTTTAACTTGATTATCTATTCTGCCCAAATACTCAATATTACCACTAGGTAAATAACGAGCTAAATCTCCAGTTTTATAAATTCGTGAATTGGATTTAAAGGGATTATTGAGGAAGCTGCCAGCATTCAATTCTGGACGGTTGAGATATCCCCTAGCTACCCCATCTCCACCAATATAAAGCTCCCCAATTACCCCAATCGGCACAGGTTGAAAACTCTGATCTAAAATGTAAGTCTGGGTATTAGCAATAGGACGACCAATAGACTCAGGTGCATCTTCATTACTAAAATAACGATCAGCTTTAACTTCACAAATAGTTGACCAAACCGTAGTTTCCGTTGGTCCATAAACATTCCACAATGAACCGACCTTTGCTAATAGCCGATTTGCTAATTCTCTTGGTAATGCTTCTCCACCACAAATCACCTTTAAATTAGTATTTCCTGGCCACTCTGATGCTAACAACATTCGCCAAGTCGCTGGAGTTGCTTGCATAACATTTACTGCATGGTTTTGGATTGCCTTGGCTAATTGTCTACCATCTATGGTCATTTCTCGACTAGCAACTATTATGCTTGCACCCACAGTCAGAGGCAGATAAATTTCTAAAGTGTGAATATCAAAAGAAATTGTGGTTACGGCTAATAAGTTATCCCCATGATTTAATCCTGGTTTATTCTGCATAGAACTGATAAAATTCACCAAAGATTGATGGCAAATTTGCACACCTTTGGGTTTGCCAGTTGAACCAGATGTATAAATTACATAAGATAAATTATCGGGTTTAACTTCACTTTCTGGATTTGATTCACTGTGTTGAGAAATAACCGCCGATTCTCTATCTAAACAAATAAATTGAGTTTCATTTTGGGGCAGTGTAGCTAATAAGTTGCTGGTAGTTAGTAATAATTTAGCTTGAGAATTATCAAGAATATAGGCAACCCTATCAGCAGGATAGGTAGGATCTAGCGGTACATAAGCTGCACCTGCTTTGAGGATTGCCAGTAAGCCGATTACCATTTCTAAGGAACGTTCTAGACAAATTCCCACCAAAGATTCGGGTTTAACTCCTGAAGATTGGAGATAATGCGCCAATTGATTAGCTTGGTGATTTAATTCTCGATAGGTAAGTTTTGCTTTAGCAAATACTACAGCTACGGCATTTGGTGTACGTTCTACCTGTTCCTCAAATAGTTGATGAATACATTTATTCTGGGGATATTCAATTTGAGTATTATTCCATGCCACAAGTAGCTGTTGTTGTTCATTTTCTGTTAACAGTGGCAACTCTGATATGGGTTTTTCTGGATTAGCAATAATATTTGTGAGTAAGGTCTGGAAATTTCCATTGATTCGTTCTATGGTGCTGTCATCAAATAAATCGGTGTTGTATTCCCATTGCAGCAGTATTTCCGTGTCCATTTGGTTGACGTTTAAAGTTAAGTCAAATTGTGCGGCATTCTTTTCCACTTCCCAACGATTAATATTTAACCCATTAAGCTCTACTTTTTCCTGTAAAATATCTTCATTCAATATCAGCATCACCTGAAAAATAGGTGCATAGCTTAAATCCCGTCGCGGTTGTAATACCTCTATCAATTTCTCAAAGGGCAAATCCTGATACTCATAACTGCCGACAATTACTTCTCTCACCCGTCCCAATAATTCTTTAAAACTAGGATTACCAGAAACATCAGTCCGCAGCGCCAAAGTATTGACAAAGAAACCTATCAAGTCTTGAGTTTCACTATGTTGACGATTCCCCAGCGCAGTCCCTACCACAATGTCTTGACTATTTGTATAGCGACTTAGCAAGGTGTTAAATGCTGCTAACATAATCATAAACAGGGTAGATTTTTCTTCCTTACCCAATAATCTCAACTGCTGAGTAATTTGCCCAGGCAAGAAAAAAGACTGTGCTTTGCCTTTGAAACTTTGGATTGGGGGTCTAGGTCTGTCCGTTGGTAGTGATAATAATTCCGGTGCGCCGGTTAAGTGTTTTTTCCAGTAATTGATTGAGGACTCAAGTACATCACCTTGTAGGTATTGGCGTTGCCATTGGGCAAAATCAGCATACTGGATGGGTAGTTCGGCTAAAGATGATGGTAAATTTTGAGAAAATGCCGTGTATAGTGAACTTAATTCCTGGAAGAGAATCCTCATTGACCAGCCATCAGCCGCGATATGATGGATAACCAACAGGAGAATATATTCTGTCTTGCTGATTTGCAATAAACAACTTCGCAGCATTAAGTCTTGAGAGAAATTAAACGGGCGTTGAACTTCTTGAGATAATAATTGTTGGATTTCTGTTGCTTGTGCTGATAAGGGTTGATTTTGTAGGTCAAATATCTGCAATTCTCCGGGACGAGCCGCATTAATTATTTGAATTGGGTTGCCATCTTCATTGGTGAAAGTTGTCCGCAATACTTGATGACGAGCAATTATGGTATCCAGGGCTTGTTGTAATGCGGAAATATTCAAATCACCCAGACAATGATAGCTAGAAGAAATGTGATAATCGGCTCTTCCTGGTTCTAGCTGTTCTAAAAACCACAGTCTTTGTTGAGAAAAGGATAAGACGGCTGAATTTCGGTTAATTTGCCCAGGCACAATTGACATTTTATATATTGGGGTGTTTTCTGAGGAACTATCTATAATTACGGCTAATTCTGCTATGGTTGCTGCTTGAAAAAACTGACGTAGGGATATTTCTCTAGATAATTCTTGGGTTATGGCATTAATTACTTGCACAACCAGTAGGGAATGTCCACCTAAGGCAAAGAAGTTGTCATGAATACTGATTCTTTCTAAACCTAAAATCTGACTCCAAATCGTCGCTATAATTTTTTCTGTTGCGGTGCTAGGGGCAGTAAAGTTATCGGACGATAACAATTTATATTCTGGTATTGGTAAGGCCTTACGATCTATTTTTCCGTTAGGTGTCAGCGGCAAAAAATCCAATCTCATGTAAGCCGCTGGTAGAAAATGGTTGGGTAATTTTTGGCTGAGATAGTCGCGGATTTCTCCTTCACTAATCCGTGCTGCTGATTGAAATACTATGTAAGCAACTATGCGTTTATCTCCTGGAACATCTTCACGGACAATGACGATACTTTCTTGGATTTGGGGATGTTGATTAATTAAGGATTCTATTTCTCCTAGTTCGATGCGGAAACCGCGAATTTTCACTTGATTGTCTAATCTACCTAAAAATTCAATATTACCATCAGCTAAATAACGGGCTTTGTCGTTAGTTTTATATAAGCGTTGGTCTAGATTATGGGGGAAATAATCTGCAAAAGGATGAGGAATAAATTTATCTGCTGTCAAGTCTGGAAGATGCAAATAACCTCTAGCTAATCCTGCTCCACCGATGTATAGTTCTCCTGGTACACCGATAGGTACAGGCTGATTATAGTCATCTAGTAAATAAACTTGGTTGTTGGGAAAAGGACGACCAATGGGAGTAAGTTTGTCACTGGATAAATCTACTATTTCTGTTTCAAAATAAGTTGTGTCAATGGTGGCTTCGCTGACTCCATAGGAGTTAATCAATCTGGTTTGCTGACCACAAAAATTACGAATATGTTGATATTCACTCAAGTACCAACTATCAGAACCCGCAACTAGCAATTTCATGAAAGCTAGATTTTGGTTGGTTTTTTCTAGATATTGAATTAAGTTTTTCAAAACTGCGGGGACAAACTCCGCACAGTCAATTTTTTGCTGCTGTATGAGTGTGTAAAGTTGTTGAGGATCAAGGAGGAAATCTCTGGGACAAATCACCAGTTTTGCCCCGGAACAAAGGGCGCGAACAAAATCTCCAGAACAGACATCAAAGGAGAAACTGGCCATTTGTAAATGGCTGGAAGTTTGAGAACTGAGGTGATAGGTGTCTTCCCACGCTAGGTAAGCATTAATCAAACTCCGATGTTCGATCATTATTCCTTTGGGTTTACCTGTTGAACCAGAGGTATAAATAATGTAAGCGAGGTTGTGGGACTGGGTTTGATGACTGGGGTTTGATGAAGTTTGTTGAGTAAATATAGACTTGTCTGTATCTAAACAAATGACTTGGGCTTGATGATGGGGTAAAGTTTCTAGTAGTGCAGATTTGGTGAGGATGAATGGGACTTGAGCATCACTGAGCATGAATTCTAAGCGCTCAGGGGGATAAGCTGGGTCTAGAGGTAGATAAGCTCCACCAGCTTTGAGGATTGCTAAAATACCAATTATCATTTCTAGAGAACGTTCGACGCAGATTCCCACTTTCACTTCGGGTTGTACACCCAAGGAACGTAAATAATGGGCTATTTGATTGGCTTGAGTATTTAGTTCTTGATATGTTAATTCCTGGTTTTCCCAAACTACGGCGATCGCATTTGGTGTTCGTTCTACTTGCTGTTCAATTAGTTGGTGAATGCAGTTATATTGGGGATATTGAATGGTGGTACTATTCCAATCTAAAAGTAATTGTTGTTTTTCCTGTGCTGTCAGCAAAGGTAAATTAGCGATTGGGGATTGGGGATTGGTAGCTATGGCTGCTAACAAGGTTTGGAAATGCCCTACCATTCGCCTGATTGTAGCTGAATCAAATAAATCTGTGCGATATTCAAAAAAGCCAGCTATTCCTGTATCTGTCTCTTCTAGTTCTAGGGTTAAATCAAATTTAGCAATTTTGATATTCTGTGGTATTCGAGTAATATCTAAACCGGGTAATTCGAGCGATCGCGAAGCGCTGCTGCAAGCAGTTCGCCCTCCAGTATTTTGCCAAGCAAACATCACCTGAAATATAGGATGATAATTTAAAGACCTTTCAGGATTTAATTTTTGCACTAATTGATCAAAGAATAAATCTTGGTGTTCATAAGCACCTAGCGTTGTCTCTTTTACCCTTGCTAATAATTCTATAAATGAGGGATTTCCCTCTAAATCAGTTCGCAAGACTATGGTATTGACAAAAAAGCCAATTAGTCTCTCCACTTCCTCTGTGTTTCTGCCAGCGATTGGAGAACCAATTACTATATCTGTTTGTCCAGAATAACGATACAGCAATATCTCGAAAGCTGCCAACAGGGTCATAAATAATGTTACGCCATATTTTTGGGAAACCTCTTTGAGTGCTTTTGATAAACTGCTAGATAATTGTATTGCTTCAGTTGCTCCTATAAAACTAATTTCTGCTGCTCTGGGCTTATCTATAGGCAAATCTAAAACAGGTTCAATTC
The DNA here is from genome assembly GCF_009711935.1 of Dolichospermum sp. UHCC 0259. Classification (GTDB taxonomy): domain Bacteria; phylum Cyanobacteriota; class Cyanobacteriia; order Cyanobacteriales; family Nostocaceae; genus Dolichospermum. The sequence continues at coordinate 9,912 of NZ_VIKX01000097.1, forward strand.
CTGCTAATTTTTCTTGCCAATACTGCAATAAATTATTGAATTTATCATCATTAAAACATTGTCTTTGCCAATGAGAAAAATCTGCATAACTAATTGGTAAATCCACTATTTCTGTAGTTTCACTGTTCAGAAAACTACTATAAAATGCTAACATTTTACTAAATAGTAAGTTCCAAGACCAATCATCAAAAATAATGTGATGAATAGTTATGAGTAGTAAACTTTCGGTTGCAGATAACTTAATTATTTTTATTCGCCAGAGGGGATAAACGGTTAAATCAAAAGATTCCTGAATAATTTCTTGTTGTAATTGATTAACAATTTGTTGACGTTCATCTATCGGCGAATTCTGCAAATCTATCACAGGCACTTCTATTTTTTGAGGTTCATGAATCACCTGTATAGCTTGACCATTAAAGGTTCTAAATGTTGTCCGCAAAAGTTCATGACGTTGAACTATATTTGCCCAGCTTTGTGAAAAAGCCCTAATATCTAGTTCTCCAGTTATTTGGTAAGACCTACTCATATTATAGGCATTATTATTAGGTTCTAATAGCCACAAAAACCATAAACCTTCTTGATTATAGGAAAGAGGTATATTATTTTTTCGATCAACAGATGGAATTTTTTCTATTTTGAATTGTGTCGCCAAATTAGAATTAGATTCTATCCATGTAGACAAAGATTCTATCGTAGGTGTCGCAAACAATTGACGTAAGCTTAAATTAACTTTTAAAGTTTGCGTAATTCTAGAAATCACTTGGATAGCTAATAAAGAATGTCCTCCTAATTCAAAGAAGTTATCGTTAATGCTAACAGAAGACACACCCAAAACTTGTTCCCAAATTGTTGCTAATTGCAGTTCTAATTCATTCCGAGGCGCAACAAATATTTCTGCTAATTCTTGTTGAAAATTCTCTGGTGCGGGTAAAGCCCGACGATCTATTTTACCTGTTGGAGTGAGGGGAAAAGCCGGCAGGATCAGAAACGTAGAAGGTATCATGTATTCAGGTAACTTTTCTTTTAAATAGTTTCTGAGTTGTTTAATAGAAATTGTTTGGCTAGTTTCCTGATGTGAGACTAATTTAGGAACGATATAGGCAACAAGTCGCTGATCACCTGATACATCCCTACCCATGACTATCGTTTGCTTAACGCCAGGATAAAGGGCAATGATAGATTCAATTTCGCCTAGTTCAACACGCTGTCCTCTAATTTTGACTTGATAATCAGCCCGACCAATAAATTTTATCGTTCCATCAGGCAAATGACGGGCTAAATCTCCAGCTTTGTATAAGCGTGATTCGGAGCGATAGCGAAGCGCTCCGTTGGAATCGCTAAATGGATTGGGAATAAATTTTTCGTCAGTCAAATCTGGACGGTTAAAATAGGAGCGAGCTAGGCTACTACCTGATATGTGAATTTCCCCAACTTCACCAACAGGTACAGGGGAAAGATGTTCATCTAATATATAAATTTCTGTGGTAGCAATTGGTCTACCAATGGGAACAATTGTGATCTTATCTTCATATTCATCAGGAATTGGATAAACACAAACTATGCCAGTTGTTTCAGTCTGCCCATACATATTAATAAAACTGACATTCTGATTAAAATCAAATCGCCATTTTCTAGGAACATCAGATAATAATGGTTCACTCGCAGACAGAATTAACCGCAGTTGATTATCCAAAATCTGGTTTCGTTCTTCAGTTGCCAAGTTCTCTAATAACTCTGTACAACTTCTCCAATAAGACGGAACTAGGTCTATAATTGTGATTTGACGTTGTTGAATTAATTCAAATAGCACCAATGGTGTTTGGATTTGTTCAATGGCTGCTATGACAACTGTAGCCCCTTGAGATAACGGCACCATTAGCTGTCTCACAGATGAGGAAAACGAAAAGGATGCCGTATGCAAATAAGTATCTTTTCTATTAAGCTGGAATGCCTGACTCATGGCATGAACATAATTAGATATATTCCCATGTGGAATTTGCACACCTTTAGGTTTACCAGTAGATCCAGAAGTGTAAATTACATAAGCAAGATGCTGTAATGTCACCGCACTAACTGGATTTTCTGGACTTGCTTGGACAATATTTTCCCAATCGCTATCAATGCAAATTAACTCTCCATCGAATTTAGGAAGTGCGCTGACTAAATTCTGTTGAGTCAGCAGTATTGATAATTGAGTTTCGGCAACTATAAAAGCAATCCGTTCTTGAGGATATTTGGGATCTAAAGCGACATAAGCACCTCCAGCTTTAAGAATACCTAAGATACCAATAACTGTTTCTAGAGAACGTTCTAAACACAATCCTACTAAGACTTCCGATGTGACTCCTAATTTCTGTAAATAGTGAGCGAGTTGATTAGCCCGGTGATTAAGTTCCCTATAGGTTAATTGTTGGTTTTGATAAACAATTGCTATATCCTCTGGTGTTTTTTCGGCTCGTTCTGCAAATAATTGATGAAAACATTTACTTTGATCATCATTGATTTCTCGTAATCCCTGATTTTCAATATCACTGATAATGTCTAATTCCTGAATAGCTTTTTCAGGAAATGTTAGAACGGTTTTCAGTAAGTTTTCTAAATGTTGTTGACAAATATGAATTTGTGTTTCTGTCAAGAAATTGCTATCATAGTGAATAACTAATTTCAAGCCTTTTGTAGTTAATAATCCAGCTAATTTTAGTTTAAATTTATCTGTATAGCTATGAATTTGCATCAATGAAAATTCTAATTCACTGTTTTGATGATTAGTTGGATGAATTTCCATAAATTCAAACCCAAAGGGAGAATATCCAGAATTACTAAAAACTTTCTCCCAATCAAAAACATCTTGCCAGCTTTTACATAGTTCGATGGTTTGATTAACTTCACTGAGAATTTCTGTAAATGGCTGATTTTTATCAGAAATAAGCTGAACAGGTACAGTTTTATGAAATAATCCAATGGCTGAATCTAATTCTTCATAGGTTCTGCCATCAAAATTATAGCCAATAACTAATTCACGTCTGCCTGTTAAGCGACTTAATACAATATGCCAACAAGTTAATAAAATTTGGCTAATGTTGGTATGATGATTTTTGGCAATATCCTCTATTTGTTTTTGTAAATTTTCATCTACTTGCCAATTTATAAATCGAGGTTGGAAATATGATTGATTACTTGGTAATTTTTCTCCAGGAAGTCTCAGATTAAATCCAGGATCAATATTATATTGTTGCCAATAGGCTTGAATATTTTTTAATTCTGTTTCTTGTTCAGCAATGGCTTGATGTTGATATTCACAAAAATCAGCATATTGTAATATTTCCTCTGCTGTATCTGTATCTACGTCATTAACGTAATTATTATAATATTTGCTAATTTCTTGAAAGATGTTTTTTAAACTAACTGTATCCGCACACAAACTAGATAAGTTAATAATTAATATATGTTCAATTAGCGATAAATGAATAATCGAGATTTGAGATAATGGCGATTTTGCTAAGTCAAATTTTACTGAATTAGGATTTTTTAATATTTCTGAAATTTGCTGTGCTTGTGTTGCTGTATCTACATTTGTTAAATCACTTTCTTCAATAGATAGATTGATAAAATCATTAATTACTTGTACAGGTAAATTCATTCCTGGTAAACAGGGGAATTGTGTCCGCAGTATTTCATGACGTTGAATAACATTCTCTATGGCAGATTTTAACACTGCGATTTTGAGATTCCCACGAATAGAAATAGCACAATGGGATATATACTGAAAATTAGGATTATTAGATTGTAGTAAATATAAAGATTTTTGCCCAGAAGAAATTTTAAAGCCAGTCATACTATTTTCCATTTTGATATATCCTACCTAATTGACTCAATTCTTATTAATTAATCCTTAATTTAGCGGTATGTAATTGAATGACGGACAAATTTACTGAAAATAAACTTCGTAGGTTGGGTTTGCTGTCGCTGAACCCAACTTACTGTTCTCCTGACTTACAGCAGTTTTCATGTATTGAGACTATACTCTTGATTGTAACTGTTCACACTCCCCCACTAAAAAGGAATTAGGAAGTAACAGGGATAGGAG
>NZ_VIKX01000098.1 GCF_009711935.1 Dolichospermum sp. UHCC 0259
CTCCTATCCCTGTTACTTCCTAATTCCTTTTTAGTGGGGGAGTGTGAACAGTTACAACAGATATGACTAGGAATTTAAGAAAACACCTAAACGAAGAAAAAGAAAATAATTATCAAAAAGCTATTAAGTATGTGATAGCAAAAACAGGATTAAAGAAAAACACTTTTCCTGAGCAATGTCCTTATACTTTAGAACAGTTAATTAATGATGATTGGTTTTCTGATACTATTAATATTCAATTTTAGGCACTCCATAAATTAGGAATGATTTTAATGGTTTTGTGAGATAGTTAAGTTTGATGTTTCATCAAAAATAATCAGTTCTAAGTCTTCAGTGAAAAATTAATTGAATATTCTAAATGTTGGGTTTCCTTGGGTCAACCCAACTTACACAAAGTGTATTATTTCATAAAATGTCAGGGTCAATATTCAATTCTCTGAGTTTGGCTGCTAAACGTTCTGCACGTTGGCTTACTTCTTCTGCGAGTTGGGTTTGTTGTTCTGCGAGTTGGGTTTGTTGTTCTGCGAGTTGGGTTTGTTGTTCTGCGAGTTGGGTTTGTTGTTCTGCGAGTTGGGTTTGTTGTTCTGCGAGTTGGGTTTGTTGTTCTGCGAGTTGGGTTTGTTGTTCTGCACGTCGAGTTGCTTCTACTCCATATTCTTCTGGTGTTAGCATTAATTGTCCTTCTGGCAGAAAATAACGCAATTTACCGTCATGGACACCCAAATATAAATTTAGTTGCTGACTCCATAATAAACCTTGAGGATTGGGTTCTATGGGTTGATATGTTCCACCAAACAAGATAAAACCAGCAAATTCTAAATTTTGCGGATTAAACCAGAAATATTCAGGTGTGCGGAAAATATCTTGATAAATTTGTTTTTTTAACCCTTTATCAGTGGACGCAGTGGAGGGAGAAAGCAATTCTATAATGAGGTTAGGATATTTACCATCTTCCTCCCAAACTACCCAGTTATTGCGATCGCGGTTTTCTGTATCCAGCACTAGAAAAAAATCTGGTCCACGAAAATCTTTGGTTTTAATTTGCCGAGGACTATAATAAACAGTCATGTTCCCGCCAACAAAATAATTATTAATTTTATTTATATCTCGCCACCACCAATTGAGACATTGGATTAGTAGTAGCATTTGTTGTAGATGTAAAGATGATTCCAAAGGGGGTTCGTCACTTTCTAGATTACTTGGAGGAAATATTACATCTAAACCGGGTTCAATATTTTGGGTGACGGTCATAGCTGCAAGTTAGTGGAGGATCTATTTTCATGGTAACAGATCCAGGAATCTAAAATTCTCTACCCACTCTGGATCTGAGCCATCTGTGGAGAAACCGATTTCTTTTATTTCTTCTGTAGTTTGTTTTATTGTTAAATAAAATCAGCACGGGGTTTAAAAGTTTCTATTTCTCGCAATTTTTCATAAAGTTCCCGTTCTTGGGGAGTAATATTTTTGGCAGTTACTATCTGAATTTCTACTAATTGATCACCACGTTGACCGTTTTCAACTGGGTAGCCTTTATTACCAAGCCGGAATCTTTGCCCAGACCGAACACCAGGGGGAATGGTCATTTTTACTGGACCATCAAGGGTAGGTGCTTCAACTTGTCCACCTAATGTTGCTTCACAAGGAGTTACAGGTACTTGACAAAAGATGTTAGAGCCTTCAAGTTTAAATAATGGATGAGGGTCAACGGTAATTTTTAGGTATAAGTCACCACCACTAATCCCTTGATTGCGGAGGCGGATAGTTTGTCCTGTCACCATAGCTGGGGGCATAGTCACTTCGAGCGATCGCCCATCTTCTAATCTTATCCTTTCATTACCGCCTTGATAAGCTTTTTCCAGTGGCAAAGTTAATCTGGCTTCGATATCCCTGCGAGTGCTACGGGGTGGAGTATTGACAGTGTAGGCTACTTTAGTTCTGGGAGTGCGAAATGGGTCGCTGGGGGTGGTATTTCCTGGAGCATTTTTGGGTTCTTTGCGGTTGCTGACACCAATTACTTGATTGACAAAACTCTCAAAATCGTTGAATTGGCTGGGGTCTACATCCTGACTAGAACGACTGTTAGTGCGGTTATCCCAACCTTTAGGCTTGGGAGTTTGTTTATTGCCGGCAAAGCCGTTTTGTTGCCAATAGCGACTAAATTGGTCATATTGCGATCGCCTGCTAGAATCGGAAAGGATTTCATAAGCCTCCCCAATAGTTTTAAATTTCTCCTCAGCTTCCTTATTCCCCGGATTCAGGTCAGGGTGATATTGTCTAGCTAAACGCCGATAAACCTTTTTAATTTCTTCGCTTGTGGCATCTTTAGAAACTCCTAAAATCTCGTAATAATCTCGAAAATTTTGCAAATTTTGCATATATTTAAATGTCAGTGGTCAGTGGTCAGTGGCTTCGCCGTGAGCGTCAGCCGATAGCGTAGCGTGGCGTTAGCCATACGGTCAGTTGTCAGTGGTGTTTCTACTTGTTACTGACCCTGCAAATCAAATATTGGGAAAAATATTGAATGAATCCCAATTTAAAAATCTAAAATCGAATTATAACCAATCATCGTCATCATCCCAATTATCCTGGTAGCTGGGGCGTTTGCTGCGGGTGGGACGACTTTCATAACTGGGAGAACGACCTGGGTTGCCATAATCTCTGTTAACACTGCGGTTAGATGAATCTCGTTGCCGATAGTTATCTCTGTAAACATCCCTTTCCGGTTCTCTTTCTTTTTCACCCACAAAGATTTCCCGGATAGCGCCAAATAAATCCTCATCTTCATCCTCAGCATAATACTGACGGACTTCTCTATTCAGTTCATACAGAGCATCTTGTAAATCAGCATAAGCCTGATCAATTCCCCGATCTTCGTTAGCTTGTAAACTTTCCCGTAAATTTCGGCAAATATTATCAATACGTTGACGACGGTTACGGGCAAATTGCATTCCCATTTCTAAAGCCACTTCTCGCAATTGCCGTTCTGCTTGTAATATTAACGCTTCAGCACGGGTACGTTTTTCAACTCGTTCTTTTCTTTCTCTGTCAACATCGGCGTATTTTTGGGCATCCTGAATCATCCGGTTAACTTCTGACTCACTCAAAGTCGAAGCGCCTTGAATAGTAATGCTTTGTTCCCTACCTGTAGTTCGATCCAGGGCTGTTACCTGAAGAATCCCATTAGCATCAATATCAAAGGATACTTGAACTTGGGGAATACCTCTGGGGGCTGGAGGAATACCATACAGTTTAAACCGTCCCAAGGATTTGTTATCTGCGGCCATATCCCTTTCGCCCTGAACCACATTAAGTTCGACACTGTTTTGGTTATTTTCCGAAGTAGAAAAGATGTCAGAACGACGGACTGGGATGGTTGTATTGCGGGGGATAAGTTTTTTCATCACACCACCGATGGTTTCTAAGCCCAGAGATAGGGGTGTGACATCCAACAGAAGAATATCTTTAAGTTCGCCAGCGAGAATACTGCCCTGAATAGCAGCACCCACAGCGACGACTTCATCAGGATTGACGTTTTCATTAGGTTCAATACCAATTAAGTCTTGAACTAGCTGTTTCACCATAGGCATTCTCGTAGAACCACCAACGAGGACAACTTCCTCGATATCTACAGGAGAAAGTCCGGCATCTTTTAAAGCCCGTTTAACTGGTGTTCTGATTCTACTCAATAAGTCCACACATAAACCTTCAAATTGCGATCGCGTCAACCGAGTTTCTAGGTGTTTTGGCCCATCCTCTGTGGCAGTAATGAAGGGTAAATTAATATCAGTAACACTAACTGCCGAAAGTTCTATTTTAGCCTTTTCTGCGGCTTCCATTAATCTTTGCAAAGCTTGGCGATCGCGTCTTAAATCTACACCCTCTGCTTCTAAAAATTGTTCCGCCAACCAATCAACTATTTTTTTGTCAAAATCATTACCACCAAGTTGAGTATCTCCACTGGTAGCTTTAACTTCAAATACCCCGTCACCCACATCCAGCAAGGACACATCAAAAGTTCCCCCACCCAAATCAAAAACGAGAATAGTTTCTGTGTAACCTCGATCTAATCCGTAAGCCAAAGAAGCCGCTGTTGGTTCATTGAGAATCCGTAACACATCTAAACCCGCAATTCTGCCCGCATCACGAGTAGCTTGGCGTTGGGAATCATTAAAATAAGCCGGCACAGTGATTACAGCGCCAGTCACAGGTTCACCCAAATAACGACTAGCATCATCAGCTAATTTTTTCAGCACCATTGCCGAAATTTCCTCTGGAGAAAATTCCTTATTTAAACGGGGACAGGCAACCTTGATATTACCAATTTCATCTTTGCGGATAGTATAAGGAACACGCTTAGAATCTGAGTTTAATTCGCCATACTTGCGCCCAATAAAGCGTTTTACCGCAAAAAAGGTATTTTGGGGATTGAGAACAGTTTGCCGCCTCGCCATTTGCCCCACAACCCTTTCACCCTCTTTACTAAAGCCAACGACGGAGGGGGTGGTTCGCATTCCTTCTGCATTGGCAATCACCACCGGCTTGCCACCCTCCATGACGGCGACTACTGAGTTGGTTGTACCCAAGTCGATGCCAACTACCTTGCCCATGCGTTACTCGTCTCCTGTTGCGTGTTTTATAAATTTATTATGATATAATAATACTGCTTTCAGCTTGGTGCTAAATCAGGTCAACAATCCAATAATATAATATATCCCATTCTTACATAACTAAAGATATGGAAGAACTTTTGACGTTAAGGGAATTACTACTTAAAGGTGATATGACTGGAGCTTTGGCAATTGTTGACGAATTGGAAGAAATGAGCAGAGACGATAAAATCAACAACATTCGTAGCTATGCAGTAATTCTGCTCATACATCTAATCAAGCAAAAAGCAGAAAATCGCACCACGAAATCGTGGGAGTTATCAATTCGCAACTCTATACGCGGTATCCAAACCAAAAACCAGCGACGTAAAGCTGGCGGAACATACCTCAATACCGAGGAATTAAGCCTAGCAATTTCTGAAGCTTATACAGAAGCAGTTGATCGCGCCTCCTCAGAGGTTGAAGAAGGACGCTATGAACCCCATGAGTTAGCCAAACTAGTCAACCGTCAAGAGATATGCGATTCCTACGGAGCGCTTCGCTATCGCGCCATGATCTTAATCTCTACAAATCTAGAAATTTAAACTGGGTATTAAGGCTTCCAATGGGAGCTTAGGCGATTCAGAAGGTCAGTGTAGCGATCGCTATTTCACACAACCACAAATACTCTCAAATGATTTGATGTGTTTTTAATGGGCGATGGTCAGTTGGACTCTAATTTGATGGGAGTTCACCTGAGCGATCTGCAAAGCAAATTAGACCAAATGAAAAAGTTTGTTCATTTCGCTTACTCAGCTAATATTCTACATTTTGGTGTAAAATCAAGCAATCCACCAAAATTTAACTATTTTTTAGATTAAGATTAAAGCGTTTTAAGTCAATTATCTAGTATAGGGAAAGAAAAAAGTGCAATTAAAAGAAATAAAGATTTCCCGTTTTAAAAATCAACCTGATGAGTGGTCAATTGAAGGTAAACCTCTAAACAACGAATTTGGACAATGGCTCTCTTTCGGTGGTATGAATCTCATCGTAGGGAAAAATGCAACAGGCAAGAGTAAAACAATCAATGCCATAAGGCATATTGCAGACCTGTTTTGTGGGGATGTGCAAATATCTCGGCTTAATTCATTAGGCTTTGGAACTACTGAATATAATTTAAGGTTCGATAGTGATGAGGGAGAAATACAATACTATTTGGATTTCAAAGATGGGAAAATCATTCAGGAGATTTTAACGGTTAATAATGTAGAAAAGTTAAACCGGACTGAAGGGATTCTTTGGTATGAGGGAGCTAAGGAAAAATTAGCTTTTGAGACAGATGATGATGTATTAGCTGTATCAAAAAGAGATAAAAAACAACATTCTTTCTTTGAAACGTTATATTCTTGGGGGAAAAACTTAAATTACTATCCTTTTGGCACTCCATTAGGTAAAGATGCTTTTTTAAAAGATATAAATTTAGTCAGATATGATAGTGAAGAAGTAGATTTAAAAGATGGTGATGAGGTAACTCGAATTTTTGTTATGGGGCAAAATCAATTTTCCGATTCATTTGTGAATACCATACTTGAGGATATGAAAGCAATTTCATACGATTTACAAAAAATAGAAGTAAGTCAGTTAAAAAAATTTCCTATTCCTGTATATGGATTAAATGTGCAAGAAAGGGATTTAGAAGCTATTACAGATCAGAAAGAAATGTCTCAGGGAATGTTCAGAGCTTTATCACTCCTTGTGCAACTCAATTATTCTCTATTAAGCAAGACTCCAAGTTGCATTTTAATTGACGATATTGGAGAAGGATTGGATTATGATAGATCGAATAGCCTTATTGAACTTATTATTGAGAAAATAAAAGATTCATCTATCCAAGTTATCATGACTACAAATGATAGATTTGTAATGAATAAAGTTCCTTTGGAATATTGGTCTGTTATTCAAAGAATACCCAAAAAATCTTTATTTTATAATTATCAAAATTCTAAATCAACTTTTGAAGAATTTAAACGTACAGGACTTAATAACTTTGATTTCTTATCTTACGAATACTACATTGAAGATTTTGAAATTGAAGAACAACTATGAAAAAAATTGCTTTTTTTGTTGAAGGACAAACAGAACAGCTTTTTATCAATAAGCTACTCATAGAAATAGCAGGACAAAAAAATATTTCAGTTGAGCTAGAGCAATTTCAAGGTTATGGAAGAAGACCTACAAAAAATATTTATCCTAAAACAGCTTCAAATTCAGTTTCTCCTAAGCATTATGCTTTGATTCACGATTGTAGGGGTGATAGCAGTGTAAGATCCAGAATTATAGACAACTATCAGACATTATTTTTACAAGGATATACTCAAATAGTAGGCCTATTAGATTTTTATCCGCAAAATCTATGTCCAGAAACGAACTTAACTCAATTTGAAAATGAGTTGATAAATGGTACTGTAAAACGAAATCGCCAAGTAACTCCGCCTTTACCTGCTAACACTGCAATTGTGGTGGCTGTGAATGAAATTGAGTCGTGGTTCTTATCTGAATGCAATCACTTCACCTGTGTTGATGCGATTCTGACCAACTCTTTTATAGTATCAAGAGTAGGCTTTGACCCTTGTATTGATGATATGACTTTACGCTCCCATCCAGCCCAGGATTTACATGATATCTATCAGCTTGTAGGTAAAGCATATAAAAATAAGAAAAAAGATACCGTAGAAAGAACTATAGAATGTTTGGATTATGCAAATATTTACATAAAACTCGCAAGTAAAATAACAAAATTAAACGATTTAGTTTCAATAATCAATATATTTTTGACATAATAAAGAATTAGATATGTCAAGATTATCTATTTCATCCGTACCTCCCATTGTAAAGCGATCGCTAATCCCAAAGTTACCCATTACCTATTACCTATTACCTATTACCTATTCCCTACCTCTACGAAAAATTCATCAATCAAATCGGATCACCATATCTAGACCTAGTATTTTTCTGATTTCAGATATTTTTCTGATTTCAGATATTTTTTTATTCTCATAAATTGAAAAGTCAAGATTATTAATGTTTTTTACTTTTACTTTTCTGCCATCTATAAATCCCAAGTTAAATGATTGAAGATGTTTGTCGGTAAATCTATAATGTTTGGGATAAAAGTATTTTGATATTATTTTGAAAATTAGGCAATGCACAGAATTAGTTTTCAGATCATTACCCATTGTAAAACCTACAAGAAAAGCCTCATCATCTAGCGAAAATCTTCGATTTAGTAAGATGTGTAAATAATCATGCCTACAAAGGTCTATTTGTCCAGGAAATTTGCAGAAACTTTTGGGATTTTCTAATAACCAAACAATGAAAGGAATATCTTCTTGTTTATCTCCCTTGAGAGTTTGATAAATTTTTTTTAAGGTATCTTGATCAGTGTAACTACTAATGCTGACAGTAGGATTAGGTTTAGTTTTTGTAGTCAATTTAATAGCCATCTGTAAACTCCAAAACAATCAACAAATACAAAGACAGAAACGGCGTAAAAAATCATAACTTTATCTTTTAGCAAAATACTTGCTACTAGTAATTGACTAGAACTCATTGCTAAAAAAATAAACCCATATCCACTAATTATTGTTTTTGATGCTAATACAATTCCTCCGCATAATGCACATAAGCTACTAGATATTTTTAAAATCAAAGGAATAGGTAACTTTTTTATGTGCTTGCATTGAAATAGCATATATTGTGACTCCTATAGAAAATAGGAGTTGTAATGTTTTGTGCTGCAATACCTTCACCAAAGCTCTGACATCCCATTAATAGGTTAACGATTGTATTAGTCTTGAAACCTACATTTGGCAAACTAGCAAAGGTATTGTTATTACTAACTTATTATTTAGGATCGACAAGTGCTTAAAAATAGTATAAATACTTAATTATTTTTTAACAAAGACGTTAAGAGGCGGTAATCACTGATTTTGAGTATATAAAAATACTATTTTGATGGGTTGTTTTGTACAAATTAGGACTTACGCAAGTGTCACACTGAAAATCTGTTGTAGGGGGTGTCAGATATCAAAAATCTGTTTATTTGCAGGATTTATGTAGTCTGACGCACTATACCAATGTGCCAGTTGCGTAAGTTAATGAAATTTTAAACGCGTCTGATAGCGTAGCGTGGCGCAAGCCATATCAGGATAACAGGATGAAAACTTCTTTGGTTAGGCAATTTGGACGTTTCTACCGTAAATCTAAGAGATTCCTACGGAGTGCTTCGCTATCGCCTCAACAATCATTTTCTCGATTTTGTAAGAGGCGATCCGAAGGTCAGTGTAGCGATCGCTAATACTACAAATAATACATACCATATATTTAAACAGCGGCAATAAATTCTTCTACTGTTAACCCAGCAGTTCGTATCAGTCCGCGTAAAGTCCCTTTTGCCACCTCATGATGATCAGGCACAGACAAAGTTACCATTTCACCTTCTTTAACCAAAATGATATGACTTGCACTTTGGCGTGCAAATCGCCAGCCTAGTTTTTCAAAAGTACGAACTATTTCTTGTCCACTCAGAACAGGTAGTTTTGATGCCATAACTATACTAAGACTTCTACTTGTTTAGTTTCAATAGTCAATGGCAACCCCATTTCTGCCCTCACTTGTAAGCAAGCAGAAATTGCATCTTGAATATTATCTAAAGCCTCTTCTTTTGTCGCTCCCTGACTAATGCAACCAGGAATACTAGGACATTCAATAATCCAGATACCATCTTCGTCTCGATCAATAGTGACATTGAATTTCATACTAAGTTGTAGTTAAGTAATACCTGTATTTTAGCTTTGAAAATTTCGATTATTCAACTGAACTTGCACAGTCTCAGTTTTAATGAAAGATTACAGCAGATTCTGGGAAAAAGTCAATTGCGATCGCTTTAAATAATAATTACAAGTGATACCTGCTGAGTAACAAACAGATACCACTCTCATAACCGTTCTCTTTCTCAGTCGAGTCTACTTCACAAGCTACCATAAACGGGAATGACTGCACCACGAAGATCAATAGCTGCTTCTGAGGCTAAAAAGCAGATAACTTTGGCGATAGATTCGGGTTTTACCCATTTGTCAGCGTTTTCTGCACCCATAGCGGCTCTATTGCTGGGAGTATCAATGATACTGGGGAGAATGGTATTAGCTGTAATATTAGTATTTTTGGTTTCATGAGCGATCGCTTTTGTTAAGGCTATCACCCCAGCCTTTGCCGCAGAATAAGCCGCTAAATTTGCCGCAGGTTCAGCACCAGCGCGAGAACTTACAGTCACAATGCGCCCATAACCATTTTCCAGCATACTTTCAAGGCTATATTTACAAGTCAAAAAAGTTGTATTTAAGTTTAAATCTATTTGCTGTTTCCAATCATCAAAGCTGTATTTGTGAGTTTTTCCCATCGAAAAACCACCAACCAAATGAATTAACACATCCACTTTTGTCATGCGGCTGACCAGTTTCTCTACTGATGCTTCATCTTCTAAATCAGCAGGAATAAAATGAATTCTCGCAAAATCTGCCGGGAAAATAATTCCTTTGAGTCGTTCTACATCTTGAGGATTACGATAAGGAATAGTTACATCTGCACCTTGGGCTATAATGGCGGGTGTGACACCTAAACCGAGTCCCCCTGTACCACCTGTAAGTAAAACTTGTTTGCCTTTCATGATAAAGATGCACTCCTTGAATCTTCTTTATTCAAGATAGCGTGGATTTTCCAGAATCAATTTCATGATTTTGTTTCGCGCAATCTCTCTTAGAGATCCAGCAGGGTAGGCACAAAGGAATAAATACACAGAAAACTGCTGTCATAGAGACGCAGAATTCGGCATCTCTAATTGAAAACAGTAACTAAGTAGGGCTTGCTTAATAAAGCTAAAACTTAGATATATCGAAAGTTTGAAGGTGAAAAAGGTGAATCAGGTGCAAGGAATAAGGGTTGAAATTAGCAAAAACTTATCACTTTACCAGATTCAATACTATTCTTCTCTTCTTCTAATTCTTCCTCCTGACTCCTGACTCCTGACTCCTGACTCCTGCTGTATGTTAAAGCTTTGTTTGTAGATGTTGTACTAGTTGTTCAGCTTGCATAACACCTTCAATTTTATCTACAGGCTGTCCTTGTTTAAATAGTACCAAGGTTGGTAAAGCCGCAATGCTGTATCGGCTGGCTAATTCTTTATACTTTTCTGTATCAATTTTGACAATCCGCAACCGATCTTTCAATTGGAGATTAACCTTTTCCAAAATAGGTGTCATCATTTGACAAGGTCCACACCAGTCAGCATAAAAGTCTACTAATACGGGTACATCTGAACCAGATAGCATTTCTTCAAAGCTGTTGAATTCTTTTTTAGTGGTCATAACACACCAATTTTTAATTAATTGTTTGTTTTAATGTTAGTTCTTAGAATCTAGAATTTGTATATGTTTATATTTTTTATAGATCCCCGACTTCTCCAAGAGGTCGGGGATCTGAGTATTAGTGCTTACATTGTCAAAGACTGAGGATTGGTTTCAATCAATTTTGCTAAGTCTTGCAAGAATCCGGCGGCATCAGCACCATAAATGATGCGATGATCACAGGTAACAGTTACTTGCATTTGTTGACGGACACCAAATAAGCCGTCGGCTGTGGCTACTACCTGGGGACGTGATGCACCAATGGCGAGGATAGAACCTTGTCCAGGTGGTAAAATGGCATCAAAGGTATCTACACCGAACATTCCCAAATTGGAGAGGGTGAAAGTACCGCTGTTGTATTCTGCTGGTTGTAGCTGTTTGGCTCTAGCGCGTTCTACTAAGGATTTCCAGTTGCGAGATAAGGAGTAGATATCAACTGCATCTGCATTTTGTAAAACGGGTGTGATTAAACCACCATCATCCATAGCTACGGCGACGGAAATGTTAATATTCGGGTGATTGACAATTCCTTGGTCTGAGTAGCTGGCGTTGAGGATAGGGTGTTTTTGCAATGTCACGGCTACGGCTTTGGCTAGTAGCGCGGTCATTGTTACGCCTTTAGACTTAATTTGTTTGTAAAGTTTATCGAGTCCGTCGGTGCTAATTGTGTAACTAACACGGAATACAGGTACGGACAGACTGGCTACCATACCCCGAACTACAGCATTTTGTAAGGTAGTGAATGGTACTACTTGACCAGGAACAGCACTACTAACTGCTGGTGTGGTGACTGGTGCTGGTGCTGCTACAGGCGCAGGTGTTGGGGCGACTACTGGTGCTGATGCTGGTGCTGGTGCGGCAGTGACAACGGGGGTAGTAACTGGCTGAACCTTACCAACTGCAACTTCTACATCTTCAGCGACAATGCGACCGTAGGGACCGCTACCTGTGAGGGTATTTAAATCTACTTTGAGTTCTTTGGCTAGTTTGCGGGCGCGGGGTGAAACTACGACTCTGCCCGGTTGGTGGTTAGAACCATTTTGAGATGCGGTGACAGGGGCAGCAACTGCGGCAACTGCAACTGGTGTGGGGGCAGGTGTGGAAGGGGCATCCGCGCCATCTGCGTTGGCTAGGGACTTGGCTGTGGCTATTTCTGCTTCTGTTTCGGCGATATAAGCGATCGCAGCACCAACTGGGGCGGTTTCACCAGCGGGAACAATGATGTGGGCGAGATATCCTTCGTAAAAGGTTTCTACATCCATATCAGCTTTATCTGATTCGACCACCACCACGGTTTCGCCTTTCTCCACTTTATCTCCAGGCGATTTGACCCAGGAGACAATTTTGCCTTCGGTCATGGTGGAACTCAGCGCCGGCATAAATACTTCGTTAATGCTCATAATGGTGGTTTCAGAATCAAAATTTTTTGAATTGGACTTTAACAGTTGTTATTAGCTAAAATTGTATCTTGATCACAGGGTTTTAGATAAAAATTTATATGCTGAGGGAACAGGGAATAGGAAACAGGGAATAGGGAATATTTATCTTGATTCTCACCAATTGCCCATCACCAATTACCCATTACCCATCACCTATTTACCCATTGTCTACTTAGATGTCTCCGCGAATTTCTTCGACGATGCCATCACGGAGGACAACTTCTACCTGCATTTTACTAATCAAGTTATCACCTGGTTCAATGCGGAAAAAGCTTTCCATTTGGAATTGGTTAACTTCTTGATCTAATTCCAACAATTGTACTTGCTGGAGGTTTTGCAGCATTTGGTTTTTCTGATCTAGGAGTTCACTTTTCTTTTGATTGACTTGCAGTTGGATATTGTCAATTTGTTGGAGTGTTTGAGGTCCTGGTGGTTGAACACTTTGTTTTTGAATGGCGCTAATTGCTCTTTGTCCTTCAACGTCTAGTTGTTGCAGTTGTTGGTCAACTTGATTAATCTGAGCTTGAAGTTGCTGTTGGACTTCCTCTTTCCAGAGACTAGTAACTATGGCTTTGACATTAATCGGGCGTTTTAAAAGTAATTGGGGGTTGGAGACATCCATAAAATTTGTACGTTCACTCTTAAATAGTTTGTAGTGTGGTGAGGAGTCAGTAGGGGCGGGGTTTCCCCGCCCAAGATTTAGGGGAAAATTAGGAAATTATTTAGCAAACATTGCGTCAATAATATCGCAATATCGTTCCGTGACAACGTGACGACGGATTTTGAGAGTTTGTGTCATGAGTCCATTTTCAATTGAGAATTGTTCCTCAATGAGTTTGAATGGTCCAATACGATCATCGGCTCGATAGCTGGGACGGTTTTGAACTTCCCGATTTAATTCTTGACGAAACAAATCCTGGACTATTCTACTCTCTAAGTCAATCTTTTCGGTATGATTTTGAGATTGGTTCCATGCTGCTAAGGCTTCTAGGTTAGGAACAATCAGAGCGCCAATGCTACGTTGATCTTGTCCTACTAGCATGATTTGGTCAATGTAGGGCGATCGCAAACAAGCATCTTCTATGGGCTGAGGTTCAATATTTTCCCCATTGGTTAAAACAATGGTATCTTTTGCTCTCCCTGTTAATACTAGGTCATTTTCAGGAGTTACCCAACCCAAATCACCACTGTCAAACCAACCTTCTCCATCTATAACTTTTTTTGTAGCTTCGGGATTTTGATAATAGCCTTGCATGATTTGTGGACCCTTGAGCAGCACTAAACCCCGTTCTCCCACTGGTACAGGTTTACGAGTCTCAGGATGGACAATTTTTACTTCCGTACCTGGAATTGGTTGCCCCGAAGAACCCCGTAAATTTCGCCAAGGACGACGAGCATTAGTTACTGGTGAGGTTTCTGTCAAACCATAACCTTGTAAAATTTCCACACCAACGATTTCAAAAAAGTTATCTATATACCCAGGTAGCGCCCCACCACCACTAATAACGTGCTTAATTTTTCCACCTGTGGCTTCTCGCACTTTAGTATAAACTAATTTTTCACCTAGTATATGGAGTGGTAACAAAGCTAATTCTACTATTTTGGCTTGGAAACGTTCAATAAATGAAGCGTGAACGTGATTTAAACTCAATCCCTGGGAAATACGCCGTGCTTCCACATATTTCTGGCTCATGTCCAGTAAAAATTTGATTAAGCTTTGTTTTTTGGCTGGTTGTTCGCGGAATTGTTTTTGCACTCCTTCATAAATTGATTCCCATAACCTAGGAACAGCAATCATATAATTGGGTTTAAATTTCTTTAAATCCCCTTTAACAGAACGCAAATTAGTGTAAATTTGGGTACAGCCTTGAGAAAGTAGAAAATACTCACCACTGCGTTCATAACTATGCCATGTAGGCAAAATACTCAGGGCAATATCTCCTTTCCTTGGTTGTACTACTGTTCCCAAGTTTCTAACTTGGTGCAGCAAGTTTTTGTGAGATAGCATCACACCCTTGGGTTTTCCCGTAGTTCCAGAGGTATAAATTAGGGTTGCTAATGTTTCTTCGCCATGTTTAACTACTGCTAGGGTATTTTTGCTACCAATTTCCAATAACTGGGAAAAGTTGACTACTTGAAAATTAAGTTCTGTGGGTGGTGTTTCATCGGAAAGTAGAACTACGAGTTTAATCGGTAATTCATTGAGACCTGACCCTAATTTATTTAGAGTTTTGATATCCTCAATTACCAATGCTGTACTCTCACTATGGGAAATAATATAAAGCAATTCTTCTGGGTCTGCTTGAGCACTACGGACTGCATTTACTGCTCCAGCAGTCATAATACCCTGATCAGCAATAAACCAACGAGGACTATTATCAGCTATCAGGGAAACCCGTTCACCATAGGGAAGAGTTTCGCTATTGTTGTTATTGAGGCCTAACTTCTGCAAACCAGACGCAAATCTTTGAATTTGATCCAACAACTGACCATAGGTAATTTTTACTTCTGGTTTAGAGTGAGGATTATGTAGAGCAATAATATTCTCAAATTTCTTTGCTGCTAAAGTCCAAATTTCTGGTAATGACTCAACATTTGTGTAATCTACTAAACTCTGTAATGCCAGACTTTCTTGTGCAGAAATGTTATTGAGGAAAGAAGTTGCCGATTGTTTTTTTGTCATAAATGCTACTGTTAAATTCAATTAATAGCGCTATTTAATATTTAGCTTACACATTAATTGATAATAATTACTGAATTATTCTCGTTCCATATACAAAAATCTATGCTAAACTGATTTTATATAAACTAAACACTATGGTTAAGTCTTACTACATTTCCATATATTTTAAGACTAACCAAGACTAACTAAACTGTTCCTATGTAATTTCGTCAGGGAGTAATTCCCTATAGGTTTGATGGATGTATTATTGCTCACCGTCATCAATGCTGGGGCTTGTTTAGCTTTACCCAAGCTACTGTCTATAATTTTAGTTCGTAAACCTCAACAATCTCAACCTCTTTCTATTGTATCTGATTGCCAACCTGCCAAGATGGGAATAACGAGTTTTCCCTATTGTACAGCCTACGCATTAACTGGTAATCAATTTTGTAAATTTAGTCCGCGTTTTTGTAATCAATGTTCTCCTAATTAAAGAGAGTATTAGCGCATATATTGGTTTTGGGCGCAGGGCCTGCGCCCTTACTGGATTTCTATTTAATTTACTTATGTAATATCAAAGAGATTTAAAAATTCAAAGTTGCTCAAATGTAGTGTTTGTCAGACAAAATGAAGATGTGGTTATCACCAATATTTACAAAAGGAAAAGGGAGTTATTTATGACTTTATTTGATGGTCTATTTTTCACACTATTCAATGCAGCTATTTGTTTGGTTTTACCTAAGCTGCTATCTTTGGTTTTATGTACTAAAAACTAAAATTCAATATCATCTTTAAGAGATTTCTGTTTTTCCCGTCGCCATTTTGCCCTCACTAAACGAATTTCGTCAAAGCTGTAGCTTTCACCTAAATTTTCCCGAATGGGTGTGAGGGCAATATCACCCACAATTTCTAAGACGTTCCAGATTCTCTTTTGGCGTTCTAGAGGGACTAATTGAGTTAAATCTAGAGGCTGTTTTTTTTCTATTAAATTGGAGATATGACTGATAACTGTGGCGGTTTTGACGTTGCGTTTTTGGGCGATTTCTTCAATACTTAAACCCTGATTATATAATTCTAAAGTTGTTAATTCTGTATCTGAGGGTGAGTTAGGGAAAGATGAATAATTGACCCGATTAATTGTCTTGTCTGGTAAACCTTGTTCTTGACGATAGGTTTGAATTTCTGCTAAAAATCTTTCGCCATACTGAGATAATTTATGGCTACCAACGCCGGAGAGATTGCCAAATTCATCTAAGGTTTTGGGTTGCATTTGTGCCATTAATTTGAGGGTAGAATCATGGAAAATGACGTAGGGTGGCACTGCTTGTTCGTCTGCAAGTTGTTTACGAAGCGATCGCAATTTTTGCATGAGAACTTCCACATCTGCGGATTTGCCACTTCCCTCTTCCCAAGTCATCTTTTTAACTGTAGGAACAGCAATGGAAACTGTGCGTTGTTTTCGCATCACTTCCCAACTCAAAGCATTGAGTTTTAAAACGGAATAACCATCAGCAGTTTGTTCTATTAACCCTTGATGTAATAATGATCTACATAACATTCGCCATTCATCCACTGTTTTATCTTTGCCAATTCCATAGGTAGAAAGTTGATCATGTTTATTAACAATAATTCTCTGATTTTTTCCGCCTCGTAAAACATCAATAATATGCAGCATTCCAAATCTTTCTTTACATCTAGCCACACAAGATAAAAACTTCATGGCTTCGATTGTCCAATCTTGAACAGGTTTGGGATAAAGACAATTATCACAATTTCCACAATTGCCGGGAAATCTTTCCCCAAAATAACTTAGTTGAATTGTGCGTCTACAATCTGTCCCTTCTGCATAATCAATTACCTGTCTTAGTTGTTGTTTAGCTATTAATTGTTCTTGAGGATCGGTTTTTTGATTAATACTCCATTCAATGGTTTTAATATCACCATAATTGAAAAATAACGTACATTTAGAAGGTTCATCATCTCTGCCGGCTCGTCCTGATTCTTGATAGTAACTTTCTAAATTTCGGGGTAAATCGGAATGCACAACAAACCGGACATCAGGTTTATTAATCCCCATTCCAAAAGCAACTGTAGCTACCATTACTCGCACATCATCTCGAATAAACCGAGTTTGATTTTTTGACCTTTCCTCATCACTTAAACCAGCATGATAAGGTAAAACTGAAACTTTGTCATTTTGGAGTTTTAAAGTTATTTCATCAACTTTTTTGCGAGTCAAACAATAGATAATTCCCGAACCTTCATTTTCTCTAACTATTTCTAATAATTCAGCGTAAGCGCGGTTACTTTTAGCCCGGACTTCATAATAAATATTTTGGCGGTTAAAACTAGCAATATGAATACTTGGTTGTTTTAATCCTAATTGTTCAATAATATCAGCCCTGACTCTATCTGTGGCGGTAGCTGTGAGGGCAACTGTGGGAACATCAGGATAACGTTTGCGGAGTAATCTTAATTGACGATATTCTGGGCGGAAATCATGCCCCCATTCGGAGACACAATGGGCTTCATCAATAGCAAATGTGGAAATCCCGACTTTTTCCTTAACTACGTCTAAAAGGGGCAAAAATCGGTCACTAACAAGACGTTCTGGGGCGACATAAAGTAATTTTATTTTACCATTCATGATCGCTTCTTCACGAGAGCGAACTTTATAGGCGTTGAGACTACTATTCAGAAATGTGGCAGAAATATTATTAGTTCGCAGTGCTTCTACTTGATCTTGCATTAATGCTATCAATGGAGAGACTACCACAGTCAAACCTGGTTTCAAAAGTGCCGGTAATTGAAAGCACAGAGATTTCCCCCCACCTGTGGGCATAACTACCATTAAATCACGATTTTCCAGTGCATCTTCGATAATTTGCCGTTGTCCAGGGCGAAATTGATCATAACCAAAGTGATGTTTTAAGGCTTTTTCTAGGTGGGGGTACTGAAGCATGGTAGATGGCTGCTGCGTGTCTGGTTGAGGATGAAGATATTAGGATTTTAGCGCACGTTGGGGAATTGGCAGAGGGAACGCTAGAATTTATAGATAGGAAAATGTCAGAACCAGGATATCCAGGATTAAAGGATGAATAGGATAAAAATAGGGATTTTATGACTGATTACCTATTACCCATTCCCAGTCTTAGCTAGATATTTAGCAATCTGGGTTATTATAGAACATCAAAACTACAAGATCAACTAATGTCTGCAACTAGGGAGAATAAAATAACTATGACGCAAGAATTAATGGAGTTAAGACAAACTATATTAGAAGGGCGTTATGATGATGCCTTAGAAATTCTTGATGATTTGGAGGATATGAGCAAACAGGGAACTTTGCGAAAAATAGAAGCTTTTTTAGTGAAGTTGGTTATTCATCTGATTAAAAATCAGATTGAACAGCGTTTAACTAATTCTTGGATTGCTTCAATTTCTGATTCTGTGATTCAAATTTCTAAATTGAATGTTAAAGATAATCAAAAATCTTATTATATTAAATCTGATGAATGGTGTGAATATTTAGCAGAAGCTGTAGAAATGGCAATTCGTCCCGCTAGTGCGGAGATTTTTGGCGGAACGTTAAAACCGAGTCAAGTTTCTCAAAGATTACAAGGAAAAGAATTAATTGATTTTGCTGAAAATCTTTTGTTGTTAACTTATGAATATCAACCTAAAGAGTTAGCAAAGATGATTGATAATTATTTATCACAATTACCGGGATGTGAAGATTGGTTTGAGTAGGTTTGGCAAAACTAAGTTGTTTGAGTATAATCAAGTAATGAATAACCACTCAAATTAATTAAACGGCTCGGTTATGGATTCAGAAATTTTGAAAATTTCCGAGTTCGTGCCTTTTTTCAATAATAATGATTATCATCCATTAGCTATTATCACTAATTGCCTATTACCTCTAACTAAAAATGCTATCAGAAAGATTTACCCAAGCGCTTACCTACGCCCACGAACTCCATGCCACCCAAAAACGCAAAGCTGGGGATATTCCCTATATTACCCATTTACTAGGAGTAGCCAGCATAGCCTTAGAATATGGTGCTAACGAAGATGAAGCGATCGCAGCATTATTACATGATGCCATAGAAGACCAAGGTGGAGCAGCCACCAGAGCAGAAATTCGCCGCCGATTTGGAGATCATGTCACCGCCATAGTTGATGGTTGTACAGACGCAGACACCACACCTAAACCTCCTTGGAAACCCCGGAAACAAGCTTATATTGCCCATATTTCCACCGCTTCCCCAGAAGTATTGCTAGTTTCTGCTGCTGACAAACTCCATAACGTCCGCTCAATTCTCAAAGATTATCGCATGATTGGTGATGCAGTTTGGGAACGTTTTCAAGGTGGCAAAGAAGGGACACTTTGGTATTATCGTTCTCTCGCAGATGCTTTTCAGAAAAATCAACCTACTCCTTTAGTAGAAGAATTAGAAAGAGTAGTTTCCGAATTAGAAATATTAGCCAGTTATAAAAAATGAAGAACGAAAACAACTTTCATCCTTCATCTAACAGTAGGGGCGCAGGGCCTGCGCCCTAAATTCCACCCCATCCTAACGACAAGCGCTATAATAACTTCTTAATTAACGAAATAAACTACTAAGAGAGCTATCTTCGTGAATCCGCCAAATTGCTTCTCCCAGCAGATTAGCAACAGAAAGCGTCACCAATTGGGGAAACTGATTAGCCTCTGGGATGGGAATAGTATTAGTAACTATCACCTCCTCAAACACCCCACTAGACAATCGCTCAATTGCCGGTGGAGAAAATACAGCATGAGTAGCACAGGCATATACCTGACTTGCACCTTCTTGACGAAGTAACCTCGCCCCTTCCGCAATCGTCCCGCCAGTATCAATCATGTCATCTACCAAGATGGCAGTTTTGCCTCTCACATCACCAATCACATTTAAGACTTCGGCCACATTATGAGCCTGACGGCGTTTGTCAATAATTGCCAATGGGGCATCATTTAACTTTTTCGCAAATGCCCTGGCACGTGCAACCCCACCCACGTCAGGAGAAACCACCACAACATCCTGTAATTCTTTGCTAATGAGATAATCCAGGATAACTGGTGAACCATATACATGATCAAAAGGAATATCGAAATAGCCCTGAATTTGGGCTGCGTGTAAATCCATTGCTAAAACTCGATTAGCCCCTGCTTCAGTAATCAAATTAGCAACTAACTTAGCAGTGATAGATTCTCTGCCGGCTGTTTTTCTGTCAGCACGAGCATAACCATAGTAAGGAATTACTGCTGTAATCTGGCGTGCAGAAGCCCGACGACAGGCATCAATCATAATGAGTAATTCCATCAAATGATCATTGACGGGTTGACAACTGGGCTGGATTAAATAGACATCACAACCCCGAATAGATTCTTGGATTTGAACATACAGTTCTCCGTCCGCAAATCTTTTACGAATCATTGGCCCCAAGTCCATACCTAGATAACGAGCAACTTCTTGCGACAGTGCTATATTGGCAGAACCGGAAAAAAGCCGCAGACGATTATTGTCAGGTAGTCCCGTTACTATTGACTGGACAGGTAAAGTGGTAGAACTTAGCACAGCAGATCCTCGAAGTGCATTCATAGAAATATCATCAGAGATTGAGCAAATTTAGCCGAAATCGAGTAAACAAATAATATTGATCTTCCAGTTAGCTCTGGGGTGTTACAACACCTATGATTAAATAGCACCAAACGTGCAAACAATTATTTTATGATACTTGTTACCAATTAATAACCCAATTAACTGAAGATTAAATATTTATTTTAATAAATCCCAAGACCTGGAAAAAATTTGCCGTGAACCAAACCGCTTGGTTTATCTATTCTGGATTATACCTGCTACCATATTGGACACATCCTGACTCAAGGCAGAATGTAAGAATAGAATAATGCAAGACTTATTTCTAGTATACACTTCCTTGTAGGCGGGAGGACTAAGAAAAATTACGGAAGCTACAATTGAGACATCTTGTGTCACATTGTGGATGGATGATGCTTTGACTAAGTTCTAGCTCAGTTGCTATTATATTCAATTAATAGATCATGCAATCACCGATTACAGTTGGTACTATCCTACAAAATCGTTACCACATAATTCACATTATTGGACAGGGGGGATTTGGGAGAACCTATCTAGCAGAAGATCAAAGACGCTTTAATGAGCTTTGTGTTCTGAAAGAATTAATTGCCCCAATCACAGAAACATCTCATGGGCAAAAAGCACAGGAGTTATTTGAACGAGAAGCTGCCATCTTGTATCAAATTGAACATCCACAAATTCCTAAATTTCGAGAAAAATTTGCCCAAAACGAAAAGTTATTTTTGGTACAGGATTTTGTGGCTGGTAAGACTTACCGCAATCTCCTCAAGGAACGTCAAGAACTGGGAACAACCTTTACTGAAGCGGATGTACTGCATTTATTGAGAACTTTATTACCTGTTCTTAGTTATATTCACGGGCAGGGAATTATTCATCGAGACATATCTCCAGAAAATATAATTTTACGGGAAAATGATTTTTTGCCTGTGTTAATTGATTTTGGAGTGGTGAAGGAGTTAGCTACAAAATTACAATCATCAGGTGCTACATCACTAACAAGTGTGGGCAAGTTGGGTTATGCGCCTAGTGAACAAATGCAGACTGGCAGGGCATATCCCAATAGTGATTTGTATGCTTTAGCTGTGACTGCTATAGTTTTATTGACTGGGAAAGAACCGGCAGATTTATTTGATGAACAGCAACTAACCTGGAATTGGCAACAATGGGCTACGGTGACACCAGCATTTGCTCAGGTTTTACAGCGAATGTTGAGTTATCTACCGGGGGAACGCTATCAAAGTGCGGCTGATGTGACTCAAGCGCTGCTAAACACAGGCTATGGTAGTCAACCTGCGGTTAATTTATCTTCTTTACAAACTATTGCTATTGGTCATCGTCCTGAACCTATACCAAAAGCATCGGAAAAGCCCCAACCTTCAGGAGATTCTGGGCAAAGTAGCTCTATTTTGGATAATGGTTGGGCGTTGGGAAGTATTGGCTGTATTGTGATTATTTTAGCAGGTTTTGGTTCTTGGAGTCTAGTAAATTCACTGAAAGGCAAGCCGCGTCCATCGGGAGAAACGACTACAACTCCACAATCTTTTCCTTCTCCAGTTATTCCTAGTGGGATGACATTAACACCAACTCCAACACCAACTAGTAGCAAACCTGTGATTAATCGCCAACGGCTGAAATTAGACAGGTCGAATATGGCAAAAGTTGAGGGAACACTACGGGAAAATGAATTAATTCAATATAGTTTGCAAGGTAAGGGTGGGGAAAAGTTAGTTGTATCTGTCAATGAGAACAGTGGTGTTATTCTGACGATTTTAACTGCTGATGGTGAAGTCGTGAATACTCAAGATCAACAATCTACATCTTATGAGGGAATATTAGCGAATGATGGCAAATATATTATTCAGTTAGGTTTGTCCGAGGGTGTGGCAGAGGTTAATTATAGTTTGAATGTGGCTTTAGAAACGCTAACCCCAACGGAAACCCCAACACCGACGGAAACACCAACTCCAACGGAAACGCCAACTCCAACGGAAACACCAACTCCAACGGAAACACCAACTCCAACGGAAACACCAACTCCAACGGAAACACCAACTCCAACGGAAACACCAACTCCAACGGAAACACCAACTCCAACGGAAACACCAACTCCAACGGAAACGCCAACTCCAACGGAAACACCAACTCCAACGGAAACACCAACTCCAACGGAAACACCAACTCCAACGGAAACACCAACTCCAACGGAAACACCAACTCCAACGGAAACACCAACTCCAACGGAAACACCAACTCCAACGGAAACGCCAACACCAGAGTTTAATGGGACTAATTAGGGCTAAATTAGGAAAAGAAGCAAATTAAGTTGTCATTTTTAACGGAAAACATTGTTGAATACTTTACTGATTACGGGAACTGATACGGATGCTGGTAAAACTGTGGTGACAGCAGCTTTAGCGGCTTATTGGCAAAAATATTATCCTCAGCGTCGTTTGGGGATTATGAAGCCAATTCAATCGGGGGTGGGAGATAGGGAACTGTACCAAAGTCTGTTTAATTTGGAACAGTCAGCGGAGGAAATTACACCCTTGTATTTTGAAGCGCCTTTAGCACCTCCGATTGCGGCTGCGAAGGAAAATCGTCAAGTTGATTTAGCGATCGCTTGGCGAACTTTGTTATCTTTACAAAAACAGCGTGATTTTGTATTGGTGGAATCTTTGGGGGGTTTAGGTTCACCAGTTACCAATGAGTTGACTGTGGCTGATTTGGCGGGGGAATGGCGATTGAAAACGATTTTGGTTGTGCCGGTCAGATTGGGAGCGATCGCTCAAGCTGTGGCTAATGTAGCATTAGCTAGGCAAACTAAAATCAATCTGCGGGGGATTATTCTCAATTGTACCCAACCTCGCACTGAGTCAGAAATTGCTGATTTAACGCCACCAGATTTAATTCAATCATTCACAAATATTCCCGTTTTAGGTTGTGTTCCCTATCTAGAAAATCCTAGAGATTTGGAAAAACTTGCCGAAGTGGCTGCGGCTTTGGATTGGGAAATATATTGTAGGTAATTGGTGATTGGTAATAGGTGATTGGTAATGGGGAAGAGTTTTTTATTTTTAATTAGGGTTTGCTTAATAAAGCTAAAACTTAGATATATCAAGAGTTTGAAGGTAAAAAAGGTGAATCAGGTGCAAGGAATAAGGGTTGAAATTAGGAAAAACCTATCACTTGACCAGATTCAAGATTATTCTTTTCTTCTTCTAATTCTTCCTCCTGACTCCTGACTCCTGACTCCTAGCCCTAACCAAAAGACTTTTTCAACAAACCCTAATTAATAAATATGGTTTCTACATTTCCTCTGGCTTCAACAATCAATCTCAAAAATGTCCGGTTAGAAATTCGGGCTTTACAACCGCAATTAGTGGAGTGGAGAAGACAGATTCACCAAAAGCCAGAATTAGGTTTTCAGGAAAAAATTACCGCCGAATTTATTGCCAAAAAATTGCAAAATTGGGGAATTGTCCATCAAACTGGAATTGCTGAAACAGGAATTGTCGCTATTATTAAAGGTGAAAAACCTGGCAATGGTAAAGTATTAGCAATTCGGGCGGATATGGACGCTTTACCTATTCAAGAACTCAACGAAGTTCCCTATTGTTCTCAACATGATGGTGTGATGCACGCTTGTGGACATGATGGACATACAGCGATCGCTCTCGGTACAGCCTATTACCTCAATCAACACCGACAAGACTTTAGCGGCACTTTCAAAATTATCTTCCAACCCGCAGAAGAAGGTCCCGGTGGAGCAAAACCGATGATTGCAGCAGGTGTACTTAAAAACCCTGATGTTGATGCCATTATCGGTTTACACCTATGGAATAATCTGCCATTGGGAACTGTAGGAGTCCGGGCTGGGGCATTAATGGCTGCTGTTGAATTGTTCCGTTGCACAATTTTTGGTAAAGGTGGACATGGGGCAATTCCTCATCAAACAGTGGATTCTGTCGTGGTAGCAGCGCAAATAGTCAATGCTTTACAAACAATTGTTTCCCGTAATGTGAACCCCATTGATTCCGCTGTAGTCACAGTGGGAGAATTACACGCTGGCACAGCAGTTAATGTGATTGCTGATACCGCGAGAATGGGGGGAACAGTGAGATATTTTAATCCTGATTTAGCAGGTTTTTTTAAAGAACGCATTCAACAAATTATCGCGGGAATTTGCCAAAGTCACGGTGCAAGTTATGAATTAGATTATATTCATCTTTATCCACCAGTTATCAATGATCTAGAAATTGCTGCTTTGGTGCGTTCAGTAGCAGAAGAAGTGATAGAAACCCCCATTGGTATCGTTCCCGAATGTCAAACAATGGGTGGAGAAGATATGTCATTTTTTCTGCAAGAAGTTCCCGGTTGTTACTTTTTTCTTGGTTCTGCAAATCCAGAGAAAAAATTAGATTACCCCCATCATCATCCCCAATTTGATTTTGATGAAACAGCTTTACCAATGGGTGTAGAAATGTTTGTCCGCTGTCTGGAAAAGTTCTTTGTTGAATAGTTAGGAATGTGAATTAAATAAAGTGCAAAAGTAGGGTGTGTTAGCGACAGCGTAACGCACCATTCCACGTTAAATCAGAATTGCAGGTTATTAAATTTGCGTTCCTTAGTAGGGGTTTACGGCGTAAACCCCCGCGAGTGAGAAACTAAGCAATTTTGGGTTTTTGTAAATGCCAATTAGTTGATTGTTCATAGGCATAAGCTATTTGGAAAAGTTGTTCTTCTCCTAGCACTTTCCCCACTATTTGTAGTCCAATTGGTAGACCTTTACTATCAAAACCGCAAGGTAAACTGATTCCTGGTAAACCAGCTAAATTAGCAGGAATAGTCATTAAATCATTTAAATACATACTCAAAGGATCAGTTGTTTTTTCTCCGGCTCGAAATGCGGTAGTCGGTGCGGTGGGAGAAATTAAAACATCTACTGTTTCAAAAGCTTTTTCAAAATCTTTTTTAATCAGAGTGCGGACTTTTTGCGCTTTCAAATAGTAAGCATCATAATAACCAGCGGAAAGGGCATAAGTACCAATCATAATCCGGCGTTTGACTTCCGCCCCAAATCCTTGAGAACGAGTCCGGGTATACATGGATAAAAGATTGTCTGCATCAGGAGAACGCAAACCATATTTAACGCCATCGTAACGCGCCAAGTTAGCTGATGCTTCCGAGGGGGCGATAATGTAGTAAGTTGGTAAACCATAGCGGAAACTGGGACAGGAAATAGGATGAATTTCTGCACCTAATTCTTGCAATTGATCAATTGCTTTGGTGACAGCGGCTTCTACTTCTGGATCTAACCCTTCACCAAAGGTTTCTGTAATGATACCAATTCTGAGTTTTTTTCTAACTTTGAGATCCGGTTTTAAACTAGCTGCATAGTCAGGAACTTTGACTTTGAGACTGGTGGAGTCTTGTGGATCATAGCCGGCGATCGCACTCAACAATATAGCCGCATCTTCCACACTCCGTCCAAATGGTCCAATTTGGTCGAGAGATGAAGCGTAAGCCACTAAACCATAACGGGAAACTAATCCATAAGTCGGTTTCATCCCCACCACACCGCAGAAGGACGCAGGTTGCCGAATTGACCCCCCCGTATCAGAACCCAGGGAAACCACACATTCATCGGCTGCTACCGCTGCTGCTGAACCACCGGAAGAACCACCAGGAACACGGGATAAATCCCAAGGATTAGCAGTAACTTGGTAAGCGGAGTTTTCTGTAGAACTCCCCATCGCAAACTCATCCAAGTTGGTTTTACCTACCATTACTCCCCCAGCGTCAGCTAGTTTTTGGGTAACGGTGGATTCGTAAGGTGGCACGAAATTTTCCAAAATCCGGGAAGCGCAGGTAGTGACTATCCCCTTGGTACACAAATTGTCTTTAATGCCGATGGGAATCCCCGCTAAGATGCCAATTTCTTCTCCCGCAGCGACTTTTGCATCCACAGCTTGAGCTTGTTTTAAGGCTTGTTCTGTCGTGACAGTGAGGAAACTGTGCAGTTTGGGTTCTAACTCTTGAATCCGATTTAATGCTTCTTGGGTAATTTCAACGGCAGAACGTTCTTTATTGATTATCTGTTCGTGCAACTCGCGGATGGATGCCATAATTGTTCTCTTTAAGGAATCAAGTCATTGATTTTAGCATTTACAGGTGTGGGGATTGGGGAATTTGCGTCTGAACTCCTGAATCCTTTTGAATAAAAGTAAATGCTAGACATCAGTATGAGTAAAAGGTTACAATGACCATGAAAATTATATCTATTTAGGAGTTTATCTAGAGAAATGCCTACAGATACAAATAAGTCAGAAAATAGCAGCGCACATTTAAAAATTATTGAAGGGCTAAAAGTTCAACCAGAATATTTGTTTATATTTGGAATCCTTTTAGTTTTTGCAACTGGATCGGTTTTAGTCGGAATAAGTTCAAACAATCCAAGTGTTCAATTACTTACATTTGCAGTATTTTTCACTTCCTTGACGGTTTCAACAGTTGTTATATGGCTTGTTATAAACAGTAAAGAGGCTGCTAATCAACTTAAATTAAGTGAGGAAATTAGTAAAAGGGATGCTCATCAACTTAAATTAAGTGAGGAAATATTAAAATTAAGTGAGAGACTTGATCGTCTTTCAAATGAGATTGAATCCGCTTGTAAATTGATTAATCTTGTACATTATGGCTCACTAACCTTTCCTGCTGAACAGCTATACATTATTTGGAAAAAATTGATGTATGACTTAGATAAAAAGTTTTATGCTTTTAGCTATATAAATCCAGATGAATGGACACAAGAACATACTAGAAGACTCCTTTCTCCACTAAAAAGTAAAATTGATACTGAATATGCTGATGTAAATCGTATATTTGTAATTGATGATTTGAGCGAATTACAAAAGTTAAGTGAGATCATTGAATATCATCAAAAGTATGGAATAAGTGTTTCATATCTTGAAATAAAGAAACTGTATGACTCAACTCCTCCAATTTGTGAAAACCCGCTTAATTTTGGGTTCATACTCATTGATGATATGCGTTTAGCTCTCTTTCATTTACATGAAAATCGTAAACTTAAGAGCATTGAAATTGTTTCGGATAGAGAAATATTTAAAAAATATGAAAAGATTTATGAGCGTATTAGAAATCTAGCAAAACCTTTACCTTCTTCAACTTTAAAAATATAGTGCGATAGCGAAGCACTGCTGCAAGCAGATATCCGATCTCGTAGGTTGGGTTAAGGAACGCAACATCAATATTGCTATTAGTGATATTTTATTTGTTGGGTTTCATTTTATTCAACCCAACCTACAGTGCGATCGCTGATCTCGTAGGTTGGGTTAAGGAACGCAACCCAACATCAATATTGCTGTTATTGATATTTATTTGTTGGGTTTCATTTTATTCAACCCAACCTACAGTGGTAAACCGATTATTGCCATAATTACAAAAAATTGGTAACATGAAGGTATAACTTGAGTTATACCAAGCTATGAAAACAGCAATTTCCATTCCTGACCCTCTTTTTGAAGCTGCTGAACAGTTTGCAAAACATAAAGGCTTATCCCGTAGTCAGCTTTATGCTGTGGCACTTCAAGAATACCTACAATCGCATAAACCGGATCAAATTACTCAACAGTTAGATGCTGTATATGCTGATGAAGATAGCAGTATTGATCCATTATTTGTAAGTCTACAAGCCCATACGATATCAAAGGAAAATTGGTGATGCAGCGAGGTGAAATTTGGTGGGCTGAACTGCCCATACCTGTTGCTTCTGAACCAGGATATCGTAGACCTGTTTTGATCATTCAATCAGATGAGTTTAATCGGAGTCGAATTAGAACTGTGATTGCTGCCGTTCTCACAACTAATCTTCGATTAGCCGAAGCTCCAGGAAACATTTTAGTAACAACAGATGAAACTGGTTTATCCCAAGATTCTGTTGTGAATGTTTCCCAAGTCATTACTGTGGATAAGTCGTTTCTGATAGAGCAGGTAGGACAAATAGATAATAGCGTAATGTTGCTTATTGATGAAGGTCTTCGTTTAGTTCTAGCTTTATAGTGAGATCCTTAATAAAGGTGTAACTTGGCTATATTAGATTGTACCTCAGCAATAATTACTCATAAATAAGTTGTAAAATTTAAACAGCGAAAAATTCCCCCATGCTTATGAATGACAAACTCCAGACCGAAAAAGATAAACTCCAGTTAAGCACTAATATAGAGATAAATCAAGAAACAGAGAAGGAAGAGGTTCTCTGTCCCCATTGTTTACGCACTGCTACAAATGGTATTAAATGTAAGGGTATTTGTGTGGCTGATAATGGCTATTAAGATGTAAATAAACAAATTTTGCAAAGCTAAGTAATATGGTTAAAATAATTTCTCGTACTTATGTAGGTCAAGCCAATGTTTATGATATTGGTGTGGAAAATGACCATAATTTTGTGATTAAAAATGGTTTTATCGCTTCCAATTGTTTTAATAAATCTCACTCTACAGCTTACGCTTATGTAACTTATCAAACATCATATTTAAAAGCAAATTACCCACTGGAATATATGGCGGCGTTGTTAACCGCTAATAGTGGGGATACAGACAAGGTGCGGAAGTATCTTGATAATTGCTCTAATATGGGGATTGTGATTGATGCACCGGATGTGAATCGCTCTGGTTTAGATTTTACGCCGGTGGATGGGAAGATTTTATTTGGATTTTCGGCGGTGCGAAATGTGGGACAAAATGCGATCGCCTCAATTTTAGAAGCCAGAGAAGAATCAGGAGAATTAGTCCCATTTAAATCTTTGGCGGATTTTTGCGATCGCGTGGACTTACGGGCCATGAACCGCCGCACTTTAGAATCACTCATTAACTGCGGTGCTTTTGACAAAATTCAAGCTAATCGCAACCAATTAATTCATGATTTAGAATTAGTTTATGAGTGGGCGCAATCCCGCGCTAGAGACAAAGCTAGTGGACAGGGCAATATATTTGATTTATTAGGAGGGGGATTAGCAGGGAATAATCATCAACCTCAAAAAAATGCCTATGAATCTGCACCAAAAGCTCCTCCTGTCAATGATTTACCACCTCAAGAAAAATTGAGAATGGAAAAAGAATTATTAGGATTTTATCTTTCAGATCATCCTCTTAAATCTATCAGACAATCATCCTCAGTCCTTGCACCTATTAACTTAGCACAATTGGGGGAACAAAAAGATGATTCTATTCTTTGTGCAGTAGTAATGTTGAATAATGTTAAAAAGGTTGTCACCAAAAAAGGTGATTCTATGGCAATTCTGCAAGTTGAAGATTTATCTGCTGCTTCGGAAGCTGTTGTTTTTCCTAAAACCTATGAACGCATTAGTTCTCTACTCGAAGTTGATGCCAGATTGATTATTTGGGGTAAGATAGATCGCCGTGATGATCAAGTGCAATTTATTCTTGAAGACGCGGAAACTGTCGAAACTGTAAAAATGATTTTAGTGGAATTGAGTCCACAACAAGCAGGAACAATTGAAGAACAACATCGTTTGAATACAATTCTCAAAGCACAAGCAGGGGATAAAGATAAATCCAGAATACCTGTCATTGGTGTTGTTCAAGCTGGAGATCACCGAGAAATTGTCCGCTTTGGAAGACAGTTTTGGGTACAAGATTCGGGAACAGCAGTCCAAGCACTACAAAATGGCAGATTTCCGGCTCATATCAAACAACTAACCAGCGGTTAAACCATAATACCCGTATCCGTAGGGGCGCAGGGCCTGCGCCCTTCCATATTCCGCCCTTCCGATATATGTATATAATCTTCAATTAAGAGGGCTTACGCCGTAAGCCCCTACGAAATTAACAATTATTGATTTGGTATGAAGTTCGATACCGAAAAGCATCACCGGCGTTCAATTCGGCTTCCTCATTACGATTATGGTCAAGCTGGCGCTTATTTTGTCACAATATGTACTTATAAAAAACAATGTTGGTTTGGTGATGTTAAACGGGGGGAAATGCAACTAAATCTAATTGGTCAAATAGTTGTTCAAGAATGGTTAAAATCATCGGAAATTCGCCAAGAGATTGAATTGGATGAATGGGTTTTAATGCCTAATCATTTACATGGAATTGTTTGGATTCAGGATCAAGATCAGGGAAATGGCGATCGCATTGAGGGATTAAATCAAGAGGGCTTACACCGTAAGCCCCTACAGTCTCGCTCTCTTGGTTCATTGATTAATGGGTTTAAATGTTCTGTAACTCGCAGAGTTAATTTAATTCGGTATAATTCTGATCTGCCTTTTTGGCAACGTAATTATTATGAATCTATAATTAGGGACGAAACACATTTAATTAATATTAAAGAATATATCAGGAATAATCCTCAAAACTGGCAGGATGATGAGGAAAATCCCCACAATAGTTCAGAATGGCAGGAAATTCTGATAGATGTGCGATTTTAACAAAAAATATATTTCAGTGAATAATTGTCATTACCTGACTATTTGCAAAATTTGATGATTTATTTGCAGATTTAAGAGTTATTATTTTTAACAAAGATAAAATAAAAACTTTCATAAACCAAATTAATGTGGTGTATTATCCCCAAGTTTGTATTTCTGAGCCTAGCTGTCCGATTCATTTAGTTGGCAAAACAGGACAAGCTGTAGAGATTTCTATTCATACTCCCAGTCCATATATCTGTGCCAACTGCGAACAGATATTACCCGATTGGAAACAGCAACAGTTTTTGTGGGTGGTGGTTGTCTTGCAGCAATCAAAATATCCTTTAGAGGAAATGACTATAGAAACAGAACAAGAAAAAGAGAAACTGCGGGAAAAATTTATGCGTTTTGGTTGCGATGTGGCATTTAATTTGCGCGATCGCGGATATTTAACAGACCTCATAGATCCCCGTACAGGTTATCCATTACTATCTCATTCTGGCCTAGTTCCCCATGATGATACAGCAGTAGCACAAGCCTTACTTAAGTATCCCGCCATTCAAAATAAATGCCATGTCCTTGTCCATCCTCAATGGGGAACTGCTGTTTATCCCAGTGTCATGCTTTCAGAAGCACCTCCAGAGATAATTGAGTCAGTCACGAAAGCGATCGCACCCATGCACGGATGGATAGAGGGGTAAAGAGGCAGAGGGGGGAGTTGGGGAGGTTGGGGAGGTTGGGGGAGTAGGGGAGAAGAATTTTACTGATGACAACTGACAACGAACAACTGACAACTGACAACTGACAACTGACAAAATAAATGTGTAGGCTAGAATTACAAAGCTTTTAGTTAGCAACAAGTCAGAGGAAGGGAGTATGGATAGTAACAATTGGTTGCAACAGCTAATGATGTTGGGTATTGGCACAACTTCTTTAGTTGCAGACAAACTCAAAGAAGTGAGTGATGAACTGGTAAAAGACGGTAAACTCAATCCTGAGCAAGCAAAGGCAGTCATGGATGATCTTGTACATCAGTTACAGTCAGAACAAGGCAACTGGGACGAGCAAATGCAGCGACAAATGCGAAACATGATGCAGGATTTGGGAGTTGCGCGTCAGTCAGAAGTAGATGAATTACGGGGCAGAATAGACCGTTTAGAGCGTCAAGTTCGGGATTTAGAAAATAAGCTATGGCGCTAAAAGGTCATTTCTGATTTAAACTAATTTGTGTTCTGTCAGTCATCTGATCACCAGTAATTAAAAGAGAGAGGGTTGATTTTGAAAGGAATTTTCCTCAGCGTGGCGTTAATGCTGGTATGTGTTGGCGTTTTAGTATTTACCCAAATGAGCGGTCAAAAAGATGCTGCGATCGGTAATTCGCCCCAAACACAACCCACCACCACTGTCACTCAAGAAAAAAATACGCCAATAAAGAGCAATACTATGTCTGAAGCAAATACTGTTACTACCGCCTCTGGATTAAAATATATTGAGCTAGAGGAAGGAGACGGCGCAACTCCCCAAACTGGACAAACCGTTGAAGTTCACTACACTGGGACATTAACAGATGGGACTAAATTTGATAGTTCGCGCGATCGCAATCAAACCTTCAAGTTTAAAATTGGCACAGGACAAGTAATTAAAGGTTGGGACGAGGGAGTAATCACCATGAAAGTAGGTGGCCAACGTAAACTAACTATTCCCCCAGAATTAGGTTATGGTGCGCGTGGTGCTGGTGGCGTTATTCCTCCCAACTCTACTTTAATTTTTGACGTAGAATTAATCAGCGTTCAATAGTAATCGGGAATTGGGGTGAGGTTATTGGGAAAATCAGAAATTTTCAGTTATTGCGATCGTCAAAAAATATCACCAAGGAAAATTAATTCTCAACAGAAAAAAGATGAATACTTCTTATTCGAGCGAATCGTCTTCCTTTAACTTTGATTTTCTTGCACCTCACCCCCATCAAGATGCTGATTTACTTCAACAGTTATCTTTTATCCCTGGGTTGAAAGAAATTCTCATGTTACGTCAAGTTCACGCCCTGGAACACGCCACTGTCTGGTTACTAGGGGAAAATAAACATTCCTCTTTATCACCAGGAACAACCACCAATATGCAATTAGATGATGAATTATTAGGTGGTTTGTCTACCGAACAGGGATTTTTTCTCTATGGTGATGTGAATATTCATGATTTACGTCGCGCGGTAACATTAGCTAAACATCGTTTAACCACTGGAGAATGGGATTTAGCTGTACATCCCCGCTGTGGCACAAATGTATCTGTAGCCATGTTATTAACAGCAGGACTAGCAGTAACAATTCCTTTTTTACTCCCATTTCGACCAATTGAACAACTAATCGGTTTTGGTTTAGCCGCAACAGCCGCAGCGGAAATTGCACCAGATTTAGGAATGCTCACCCAGCGTTATCTTACCACCTCTATCCCCTTTAATTTAGCTATTGAAAATATTACCATTGCCCGTGATTTTTGGGGCAAAGAAAGTCATTTCGTCAAAGTATATTGGGAAAGTAGGGGCGCAGGGCCTGCGCCCTAATTTATTCACCGTCTGCACCCTTATTTATTCACCACCCACACCCTAATTTATTCACCACCCACACCCTAATTTATTCACCACCCACACCCTAATTTATTCACCACCCACACCCTAATTTATTCACCACCCACACCCTAATTTATTCACCACCCACACCCTAATTTATTCACCGTCTGCGCCCTAATTTATTTACCAACTGCATCCTTATTTATTCAGCACCCACACCCTTATTTATAAACTTCAAAATTAGATATTTAGGACTATGAGAAAACTGTATTTTTTAGTTCCCGGAACAAATGGTAAATTTGCTTGTGGTGGTCTTTGGGCAGAATTAAAGACAGTTGCTTTAGCTCAACAGATTTGTGATGCTGAAGTAGTTACCTATCGTCAGAGAGAATCAGATAAATTATTTTTAGATGATTTATTAAAAGCAAATAACTTAGATGTAAATAACATAATTTTTGTAATTAGCTGGGGATTCAATGTTGGTAAACTAGCGGCTAAATTGCAAAAATATCATGTAATTTATCACGCTCACAGTGCAGGTTATAAAATTAAATTACCAGCGAGTATTCCCATAATTACAGTTAGCAGAAATACTTTAGGTTATTGGGGACAACAAGCCCCAAACTCTCTCATTTATTATTTACCCAATCAAATTAGTGATGACTTTACTAATTTACATCAACATCGAGATATTGATGTTTTAGTGCAAACCCGGAAATCTTCAGCATATTTAATTAAAACCTTAATTCCAGCTTTAGAAAAAAAATGTAAAGTGTTGGTTATTGATAGTTATGTAGAAAATTTACCAGCTTTATTTAATCGGACTAAAGTTTATCTTTATGATTCGGCAGAATATTGGAAATTACAAGGAGTTAGCGAAGGATTTGGCTTACAACCAATGGAAGCATTAGCTTGTGGTTGTCAAGTCTTTTCTAGTGTCAATGGGGGATTATCGGATTATTTAGATCCGGGATTTAATTCCTATAAAATCGCTGGTTATGCTTTAGAATATGACATTGCCAAGATTTTGCAAATTTTAGAAGCATCATCAACATTGACTTTATCAGAAACGGTGTTAGCAGAATACAGAACAGAGCATATCATTCACCGTTTAGGAATAATTTTAGCAGAAATCAATAACTTCTTTGATCATAAACATAACTATTCAACTAAAATTCCCGATTTTACAAAAATCCGGTTAGCACAATTGTTTACACAGAGAATCTTTGCTAAAATCAAGAAGAAATATTTACAGCGTAATTAGGGAATCTCATGGATAGACGATTATTGGTGACTGGGGGTGCTGGGTTTATTGGGGCGAATTTCGTCCATCATTGGTGTCAAGCTTATCCAAATGATAGAATCGTGGTCTTGGATGCTCTTACCTACGCTGGAAATCGCCATAATTTAGCCTCTGTTGAAGCCAAAGAGAATTTCCGATTTGTGCAGGGGGATATTTGCGATCGCTCTTTAGTTGATAATTTACTTTTAGAAGAAAATATAGATACTATAGCCCATTTTGCTGCCGAATCTCACGTTGATCGTTCCATCACCGGACCTGCTGCATTTGTCCAAACTAACGTCGTGGGAACTTTTACTTTATTAGAAGCTTTTCGTCAATATTGGAACGCAAAAAGCCAACCTAGTAATTACCTATTTCTTCACGTTTCTACCGATGAAGTTTATGGTAGTCTCACCCCAGATGAACCCGCATTCTCAGAAACTACAGCCTATAGTCCCAATAGTCCTTATTCAGCCTCAAAAGCTGGAAGTGATCATCTAGTTCGGGCTTATTATCATACTTATAAATTACCGACAATTATCACTAATTGCTCTAATAATTATGGTGCTTTTCAATTTCCTGAAAAGTTAATTCCTCTGATGTGTATTAACATTTTAACTGGTAAAGAATTACCTGTTTATGGTGATGGTAAAAATGTCCGCGATTGGTTATATGTAGTTGATCACTGTCGGGCGTTAGATGTGGTCATCCATCAAGGAAAACCCGGAGAAAATTACAACATTGGTGGCAATAACGAAGTTGAAAATATCAGTCTGGTACAAAATTTATGTGCAATCATGAACGAATTAGCCCCAGATTTACCAGTATATCCAGCGGAAAAATTAATTACTTTTGTGAAAGATAGACCTGGACATGATCGAAGATATGCAATTAATGCCAACAAGCTAAAAACAGAATT
The DNA here is from genome assembly GCF_009711935.1 of Dolichospermum sp. UHCC 0259. Classification (GTDB taxonomy): domain Bacteria; phylum Cyanobacteriota; class Cyanobacteriia; order Cyanobacteriales; family Nostocaceae; genus Dolichospermum. The sequence goes on from NZ_VIKX01000098.1 coordinate 36,008, forward strand.
TGGTTGGACTCCATCTGTAACAATCACTGAAGGTTTACGTTTAACTGTAGAATGGTATCTCGGTAATAGTGATTGGTGGAAACCCTTACTATAATCAATTGGTAATTATCAATTACTACCCAATCTTTAATCCCTCTGCATAATGAATGGGAAATTTGGATTGTAGTAAATTTCTGACAGCTACTTCCAAATCATTTTCTTTGAGCAAAGATTCTCCGATGATCACTGTTTGTACACCAAATTCAGCCACAAATGATAAATCATCGGGGGTTTCTATCCCTGATTCACTCATAACTAAAATTCCCAGCTTTTGAAGTTGCGATCGCCTAGCTGCTAATAATTCCTGAGTCGTGTTAATATTAATGCTAAAATCACTTAAACTCTGGTTATTAATAGAAACTATTCTCACATCTTCTAACGCCAAAACTCTATCCAAATCATTTAAGTTATGAACTTGAATCACAGCATTCATACCTAAGTAATGAATCACTCGTAAAAAGTTTTGTAGTTGCTTATCTGTAAGAATAGCCGCAATTAATAATATTGCATCTGCACCAGCGGAACGGGCTAAATAAATTTGGCAAGGATTAATGATAAAATCTTTGCAAATTAGCGGTATTCCTACCCGATATCTGATAGCACGTAAATGATCAAAACCACCATGAAAAAACTTTTGGTCAGTGACAACAGATACACAAGACGCTCCTCCTCTTTTATAGGCTTGAGCAATAGTAACCGGGTCAAAATCTGGTCTAATTACAGTATGATAAAGTGATGCTTTTTTCACTTCTGCAATTAAACTAGGTTTATAAATACTTAACTGCAAAGCCGTAAAAAAGTCCCGCACAGTAGGAGCAGCACTTAATTGACGTTGCAAAGAAGCCCAGGACATATCTTGTTGCATTTGTGCAACTTCTAGTTTTTTCTGCCACACAATTTCTTTAATAATTGTTTGCATTTGATGATTATAAATGGTGGTTAGGTAGCTCATAAATTCTGCATAATAATCATATTTTTTTGATGAATTTTCACCTTACCTTTTTATTTTTCAGAAAAAATTTCCCCAAAGTCAGATTTAAAAACGCAACTACCTTAATTTTCAATCAAATCTGTTAACTTTTCTCACAGGTGTTTAATTTTGCTGAGAATTGCCAAGTAAGCAGTTAGTTTTAAGTAATCTGATATAAGTACGATAGGGTATATAGTCCATAGGATTATAACCAGCAAATTGTAAAACTAGAACACAAGCCCAAGAATATTTGCCCGCCATAATTGCTTTGATTATTTGTTCTATTTGTTCTGTCTTAATTTTTTTGTTCACCGATGAATGATAATCGCTAAAATTTTGACTCATAATATGCACTCCTGTTGAAAATCAGCATCATCTAATGGTTTTGAGAATTTTTCATGTCTCTTTTTTAAGACTACCCAAAGTTACCCTCTCAATACATGAATTATTCTTTGATTAACTTGATAATTTTTTCGCTCTTATTTTTACCCTTAATTAACTGTCAGAATATGGGATTTTTAAGTGTAAATTTAGCAGCCATAATTATATAATATTTTTTTGTTTTTTTAGGTTAATTTTTGTAACTGTTCACACTCCCCCACTAAAAAGGAATTAGGAAGTAACAGGGATAGGAG
>NZ_VIKX01000099.1 GCF_009711935.1 Dolichospermum sp. UHCC 0259
CGCTGTAGCATAGACAAAACCTTTAAACATCCCCCACTCCCCTTTCCATGACAAATCCCCGTCAATTAGCCTTTATTGCTCTTAAAGAAGTTCACAAAGGAGCTTACGCTGATGTTGCTTTAGACCGTGTATTACAAAAGTTTAAGTTACCCGATCATGACCGTCGGTTAATGACAGAATTAGTTTATGGAAGTGTGAGAAGACAACGCACTTTAGACGCTATTATTGACCAACTCGCTACTAAGAAAAACCAACAACAACCCAAAGACCTTCGCACTATTTTACATTTGGGTTTTTACCAACTACGTTATCAAGAAAGAATCCCCGTTTCTGCGGCTGTCAATACCACAGTTGAATTAGCAAAAGAAAATGGTTTTCCTGGTTTAACTGGGTTTGTTAATGGTTTATTACGTCAATATCTCCGACTTACAGAAAAATCATCAGAACCGTTAAAACTACCAGAAAATCCCGTAGAAAAATTAGGAATTTTACACAGTTTTCCTAATTGGATCATTGAAGTTTGGTTATCACAATTAGGTTTTGAGGAAACAGAAAAACTTTGTAATTGGATGAATCAAACCCCAACTATTGATTTACGAGTAAATATCCTGCGTAGTTCTTTAATAGAAGTAGAATCAGCCTTTGCATCTGCTGGTATTGTCGTCAAACCTATTCCCCATTTACCTCAAGCTTTACGATTAATTGGTAATAACGGTGCAATTCAAAATTTACCTGGTTTTGATGAAGGTTGGTGGACTGTCCAAGATAGTAGCGCCCAATTAGTTGCTCATTTGCTTGACCCTCAACCCGGTAATGTGGTGATTGATGTTTGTGCTGCACCAGGAGGAAAAACCACCCATATTGCTGAGTTAATGGGAGATAAGGGCAAAATTTATGCCTGTGATAAAACTGCTTCTCGGTTACGGAAATTAAAAGAAAATGCCCAACGTCTGCATTTACAATCTATCGAAATTTGTATAGGAGACAGTCGCAATTTACCACAATTCTATAATACTGCTGACCGTGTATTACTTGATGCTCCTTGCTCTGGTTTAGGAACTATGCACCGTCACGCTGATGCGCGTTGGCGACAAACACCGGATTCTGTTCAAGAACTTCGCCAATTACAAAAAGAACTATTATCACATAATGCCACTTTTGTCAAGACTGGTGGCGTTTTAGTTTATGCCACTTGTACATTGCATCCAGCCGAAAATGAAGAGGTAATTTCGGAGTTTTTAGCAACAAATCCCCATTGGCAAGTTGAACGTCCCAGCTTTGATTTTGGGGATATTTCTACCTCTGGATGGTTGAAGGTATGGCCTCACCAACAGGATATGGATGGTTTTTTTATGGTGCGCTTAAGAAAAACTAAGGATTCCGAGTGAATACCAATAGTGATTGTAAGATTTAATCAAAGCCCGAATCTACCAGAGGAGGCAGTGATGGTTAATAATTCTCATGTAAAAAACCTAGTAAAAATCCTGATTGGAGCAGCTTGGATTGATGGCAAAATCCAACCAGAAGAACGGCAATATCTGCGAGAAATAGCCCAAGTTAAAGGTTTAGCCAATGATCCAGAGATTAAACCTTGGTTGTATGAATTAGTACCAGTTAAGCCGAATGAGTGTTATAAATGGGTCAAAGATTATTTAGGCGATCGCCCAACCCAGGAAGATTACGAGGATTTAATTGAAGCTATCAGTGGCTTAATTTACAGTGATGGTGATGTAGCTGTTGAAGAAGCAAGACTTCTCTCCCAATTGGAAGAGTTAAGCAAGTCTAGTGAAGCTCACCCCAGCATTCATGCAACTGTGCTTAAACAAATTCAAAAGCTTTATCGTCGTTGGGTAGATGTACAGAATTAGGTAATGGGGACTGGGGACTGGGGACTGGGGACTGGGGACTGGGGACTGGGGACTGGGGACTGGGTAAAACATTCTTGTCAATTACCAATTACCAATCACCAATTACCAATCACCAAATCTATTCTTTTTCTACCTTGGGAATAACGTCAGGGCGTTCCTTATTTTCCCAACCGGGGGGACGTTTGGAGTTGTACCAGGCAATTGAACCAATGGTGACAGCAGCGACAAAACCCACTACATACACCAAAGTAAACGCTAGGGGAAAGTGATTTCCGGTATCTGGTACTTGGGCTTGGAGCAATAAATAACTCATGAGTATATTTCGTCTAATGTAGATTACACTTCTTAACAAAGTATAAACTGAGTGAATCACCCACATCTACCCCAGGAAAAATCTTTGCTGTTTCTAGGGAATAGGTCATTGGTCATTGGTCATTGGTCATTGGTTATTGGTCATTGGTCATTGGTCATTGGTTATTGGTGAAAACTATTCTTCTTTCTTCTTTCTTCTTTCTTCTTTCTTCTTTCTTCTTTCTTCTTTCTTCTTTCTTCTTCCTCCTGAACTCCTGACTCCTGACTTAACATCAATTATTTCCTGAAGCATCGGGTTTGAGTCTTTCTCTCCAGGAAGGTTGTGATGATGAAGATCCTCCAGAACTGTTGTTTTGGGAGGATGATCTAGAAGGTCGTGATTCTTCACTGCGTCTGCGTCGGGAACGGGATGATTGAGAAGAGGAGTCGCTATTGGATTCTTCACTGCGTCGGCGGCGGCGACGGGTAGAAGAAGATGTATCATTATTCTCTTGACTATAGCGCCGTCTTCGTCTTGGCCGATTTTCTTCTGAATTTGATGAATCTAGTGATTGATTATATCTTCTTCTACTTCTGCGTCTAGTTGAGGAATCAGAATTATCGGTATTGTCTGTATCTGATTTGCGATTATTATTATCAACCGACTTATAGACAAGTTTTTTCGGTTTGAGAGGTTGGGCTTTGATAGTGCCTTTACGATTTTCTAACTTAGGTCGTGGGGGAAACTTTTCTACAGGCATTCCTTCTACGGCTTCTTCCATAAATTCATGCCAAGCATAAGCCGCACTGCCACTATTACCATAGGTAGGGGTGTTATTATCATTCCCTAACCAGACCCCAGTAACTAACTGGGGAATATAACCAATAAACCATAAATCACGGGATTCATCGGTAGTACCTGTTTTGCCGGCAACTTGTCTATCATCTAATTGAGCCGCAGCACCGGTGCCACTGGTGACAACATTTCTTAACATCCAAGTCATGATGGCGCTACTATCAGCATCGAGAACTTGTTTGGGTTTATATTTAGCTGACCATATCACCTCTCCTTCGCGGTTGAGGATGCGACGAATGCCATGAGATTCTATATAATTGCCTTGGTTGGCGAATGTACCATAGGCGTTGGTCAGTTCTAGTAAGTTGACTTCATTAGAACCAAGAGCCAAGGAATAGTTAGGTTTGAGTTCTGACTTAATTCCCATGTCATGGGCAAGTTTAATGGTGGGTTCAAAACCTATTTCTATTAAGATTTTTACCGCAATTGTATTGATGGATTTGGTGAATGAGTCTCTGATATTTAACCAACCGGAGAATTTTTCATTGGAGTTTTTTGGCTCATAACCATCTATTAATAAGGGTTCATCTAAATAACTATCATAGGGACTTTTGCCAGTAGCGATCGCTGTAGCATAGACAAAACCTTTAAAGGTTGATCCTGGTTGTCGTTGGGCTTGGGTGACGCGATTAAACTGGTTTTTACCAAAGTCTTTACCACCGACCATTGCCTGAATTTCCCCATTTCGAGGATCTATGGCAACCATAGCCGCTTGTTTAAAGTTTTGCCACCGACCTTCATTTTTTAATATCTTGGCAACTGCGGCTTCTGCGGCTTTTTGCGAAGTTGGGTTTAAGGTTGTTTCTACTATTAAACCGCCACTAGCCAAAACGTCAGCCGAAACGTGCTTTGGTAATTCCTGTTGAACGTAGGTGGTAAAATAGGGAAAATCAACTTGTAACCGTTTGGGTAAATTGCTGTTAACTGTTAATGCTTCCTCAGTAGCGGCTTGTTTTTCGGTTGGTGTAATCATGCCATCTTCTAGCATCCGCTGTAACACCAGATTGCGCCGTTCTGTAGCTGTTTTCGGGTTTTTATCGGGGGCGTAGACGTTAGGTGCAGGAGCTAAACCAGCCAAGGTAGCCATTTCTGATAAAGTCAGTTGGTCTACGGATTTACTAAAGTATACCCAAGCGGCATCTCCCACCCCATAAGCTCCAGAACCTAAGTATACGAGATTGAGATAACGTTCGAGAATTTGGTCTTTATTCAATTCTCGTTCTATTTTTTGGGATAGTCGGACTTCTTTGAGTTTACGCCAAAAGGTTTTTTCTTGTTTGAGGAAGAGGATTCGCGCTACCTGTTGAGTGATGGTACTGCCACCTTCTACCACATTTTGCGATCGCAAGTTATTGATAACTGCTCTGGCAATTCCCTGGAGATCAAATCCATTGTGTTGATTAAATCTTCTATCTTCTGAAGCAATAAAAGCTTTCTTTAAAGTGTCTGGTATTTGCTCTATTTTCAGTTGTTCTCTTGTAGCTTCCCCCTGCTGTTGTAGCACACTACCATCAGCAGCTTTAATTGTCAGTGTTTGCTCTCGTACTAATGCTCTGAGCGCGGACTGATCTGGTAAATTTTTATCTATTTCTAAGATTGTGTAATGGAAAGCAATGATCCCACTACCAACACCTAATCCTGCCCAAAACCAAAAACGACGATAAAAAGGTTTATCGCTGCTGGCTATTCTGCCCAAGATTCCAGATGATAGAGTTGTCATCTGAGTTATTAACTGCTTTGCCTTCACCTGCATTTTCGGTAGTAATTTTTCATTTGTGGACTTGTGATTTTTCTGATGATTACTCAATGGCAATAGCAGTTTCTCCTGTTTGGTTTAAGTGCAATATATTGGCGTTAATATAATATCCCATATAATACCCCATAAATTATTAACTTAATTCAGTGTGAATATATGTTTTCTGCAAAGCTATATTATTGGTATTCATAATTATTAATGACAATTAATTCATGCAATTTTCGCATGAGAAGACATGGAAAAAGTCTGAATTTTAGTAAAAAATATTTCTCAGTATATACTATGAACAAACTTTTCCAATCCTCTTTTGAGAGGAAAATGTTACAAATCGCTGTAACATTAATGCGAACTGCCTACTAATATAGAAATTAAGCAAGTAGTTGGAGCCGCCCTTAACTATCGGGGTAAAAATCACAAAACAATTAGGAAGAAAGCCCAGTGGTTAAAAATCAGTCGAAACAGCACTCACAACCACAGGTCTCTAGCACAGAGACAAAAGTTGCGGAAAACTCCTTCCAGAAGCAACTACAAGAATTGCTGAACCAAAAAAAATATCGGCAAGCATTAGAAGAAATTAAGAAAAATCAGCGATTCCTGCGGAGCGCTTCGCTATCGCACCCTAATATTGAATTTAGTCCCCCAGAATCAGAGATTTGGTTGCTACGGGGTCAGCAAGAATTTCAAAAGCAAGATTTTAAACAGGCAGAAAAATCCTTTGCTCGCGCTCTAGAATTTGGTTTAGTGGGAGAAGTTCACTACTGGCAAGCGAGATGTTTGTTGGAATTGAAGCAATTAGATACGGCATTAAAATTGCTGAAAAATGCCTTTGAGGCAGCTACTCTACCCAAAGAATACAGCATCTCTTACCTAAAACTCTTGTTACTCAAAGGCGATACCGCTACAGTTGAGCAATTAATTCAAGAACAATCCAAACGCTTTAGTGCTAACCAACTTCACTGGGTACGAGGTGTTCTGGCACTCAAAAATGGGCAACCAGAAACAGCTTTAACATCTTTTCAGAAAATTAAGCGAGCCGTTACCGATGGAGATTTGCCCCTAGCTTGGATGGTTTATACTCAACAAGTCAATGGTAATTGGGATGCTGCGGCTCATCTTTTGGGGTTAAAATCACCTTCATCTGCTTATGGTCAACCAAAGTATTTGGAGCATCCAATTTTAGAGCGCTTGGCAGTTTTTCAACAGGGAAAAACAGAACAAAAACCCTTTCAATCTATAAATTCACGGGCAACAGTAGATAAAAATAGCCAAGAAGCATTAGCAGTGTTGCGAATGCTGCAATTGATTGACCAAGGTAATCACTCGAATGCCGCCCATTTGCTGTTGAAGATGGAGCGACGTTCCCCACGCTTTCCAGAACTAGAAAGTCTCCGTCCACCTCTGTTTACCCTAGCCGGACAAGAAGCGCTGAATCAAGGAGAACCAAGCTATGCTGAACTATTCTGGCAGCCTTTGTTGACAGAGCAACCTTTTAACCCCCAACTGGCAATCAATCTCTTAGAAGTTTTCGATGCTAATGATAACGATCAAGAACGTCCACGCCTGTTAACACGGTTTTTGAAGTGGTTAGACCAAGAAGCGAAACGAAACCCTCAAGAATGGACTACACAACGATTGAAAGCGACCCAAGCACATCTCCACTGCTGGATGGCAGATTCCTATATGGCAATAGATCGTCAGCGTGCAGCTATGGGATCTGTGCAACAAGCAGAACGGATCTGTCCGACATCACCAGAAGTGCTGGGACGTAAGGGATTAATTGAAGCAGGAGAAGAAAATTATGATGATGCGATCGCACTCCTAACCCAAGCATTAGAAAATGGATGTCGGTATGGAGAAGTTTATGGAATGTTGCTGCATTGTTGGAAGAGACTAGATAACAAACAAGCATTCAATGAAGCTCGGCGCAAATTTGGCAAGCATTTTGGCGATGTGAATATTGAACCTGACGTAGAAACATCACCTTGGATAGATGCGCTCTCTACCTTAAGTTATCCCTTATTTAGCCGTTTTGTAGAGGGAGAAAATCCGCAAGATCCGGCTATTCGTGCTTGTCAGATATTCGTGAATGCAGTCCAAAGTCTGCCCAATTCCGGTGGTCGAGTTTCATTAGACCAAAAAGTCGCAGCCCAACTATGGGAAACTCTTCTCCAAAAATTAGGAGGTGAAGAACAAATTTCCGTATTGCAAGCGATCGCTCTTTCTATTCAACTCTTTGCCAAACGAGAAAAAGGCATCGCTGCTTTAATAAGTCAGTATCAGCAAAAGTTAATCAACCTATCCATAGAATACCCAGAAGCCAGAGTTGCCAATTTAATTATCTTATCCGTCAAAGAAAATAGTTCCAAAAAACTAGAAATTCCCGTGCGTTCCTATCTTGATACCATGCCCCAACCGGGCAATGCGGTGGCAAATATTCAACTTCAAGCCCGCCGTTTTGGCGAAATTAAAACCCTTGTTCCGTTCCTAGATGAAGCACTCCGTCGAGAACCCCAAAACCCCTTATTGCTATTAGCTAAAGCCACTACTTATGACGTTGATCACCCAAACTATGAACAATTAAAACAACAAGGATTTGAATTAGCCCGTCGTCTACAAGATGCCAAAGCCTTACAAGCATTTCGAGAAGAACAGGCATTTATTCATGATAGAGAAACTCAGAGTGCCATGCCAGATCCAGACCGATTTGACAATCTCGATATGTCAGATATGGGTGATTTAGTAGAAGAGATGATTAAAAAATTATTTGGTGACAAAATGTCTCCAGCGGAGTTGGAACGGATGCTTCCAGAACTCAAAAAAATGATGTTCAACAATATGTCTGATTTCTCAGATGATGAAGACGATGACGATGACGACGACGACGAAGATGATGATGATGGCATAAATTTAGACTTTTTATTTAGAAATTCATCATCTCCCCCTAAAAAACGCAAGGGTAGAAAAAAAGTAGGTTTTCAGGAATTGCTTTAAAAGTCAGATATCAAGAGTAATTAACCGCAGATAAACGCAGATAAACACAGATAAGGACTGATAGTTCAATTGATGTTATCATAATTGGAAATTATTTATGGCTGACTACTACGAACGTTTAGGAATTTCACCAGGAGCAACCAGCGCCCAAATTAAAGCAGCGTATCATGCCAAGCTCCGGGAATTTCCCGCCCATACTTATCCAGAAGAGTTCAAGGCAATTCGAGGAGCTTATGAAGCACTTCGTAAAGGAGAGACAAGTCAATATGGGGACTTTTTGAAAGTTCGTCCCCTGGAAGCAGAACTGAATCCAGAGATATTAAAACAGTTGCGAGAAAAAGCTCTAGCTCAACTAGAAGTTAGCTTAGATGATCTAATTCGTGCGACATTTTAAATAATTGATAATGCCTACTACGTATTTACCAATCACCAATTACCAATTACCAATTACCAATGACCAATGATAAAGAAGCTTTATTTGCAAATTTTCTAGATTATTTACAATCAGAACAAATATCACCTGAATATTTAGGTGAACCACCATCATCTGCTCATACCTTTGATCCCTATCAAATGGTATCCGAATGGACTGCTCTGCGCCATGAAGTTAAACAACAGGGAAAATTATTGCATTCTACCCAAGATGCTTTAGTGCAAGCATTGGCAGTGACTCGGACAGAACAAGAACAGATGCCAATACGTTTGGAAGAAATTCAAAAACAGGCATCGGGAAAATTTGAGCAGCAGCAGGAGAAACTGCTCAAGGATTTACTGGGTGTTGTGGATGCTTTAGATCAGGCTTGTACTTACTGGCAAGAAGAACTAGAAGGATTATCTACTACCTCAAACTCAAAACCATTAATCCAAAAAGGCTTTTGGGAAAAGCTAATAGATTGGATTAATGGTAATTATACGGAATCTAAAGAGCCAGAAAGATTACCTATATCAGAATCATTAACGGAAATTTTCACCAGTAATCAGCAGGGAGTAGAGTTAATTAGGCGATCGCTTTTAGAAATACTCAAACAACGCCGTGTTGTTCCCATTGTCGCCCAGGGTAAACCCTTTGACTCCCAAACAATGTATGCTGTGGGTCGTCAATCAAGGGCAGATATCACAGAAAATACCGTGATTCAGGAAGTAGTCAGGGGTTATTTATGCGGAGATAAAGTCTTGAGAGAAGCACAGGTAATTGTAGCGACACAAAAATAGAGGAGTAACTTATTCAAAGCAGAATCCTAGTTGAAAGATGTCCGCTGAATTTCTTGATTTCGGTAAAATATACGAATGCAACTAAGTAGGTTGGCGTTAAAAATTGTCGTTGGGGCAAGGGAACACTTCGACCCTTCGACAGGCTCAGGGCATCGCAGGGAACAGGGAACAGGAAGAGAGTTTTGAGTGATTTTACTTTTCTTCACATACCTTTAAATTTTTCTGTTCACCTACTTACTTAACTTTGAATTTTTTGAGCTATAGTATTGTCATACAGAGTTATGACAAGTAAAAATATGAGAGTTAATGCAAGGCTCGATAGCGATCGCGCTAGTAAGTTTAATTACATTCGCCAGCGGACAAATCAAGGTGTGTCTGACATTATGAAAGTGGCGATCGATCTTTATTATGAAAAATTACATCAAGAATCCCCTGTAAAACCTTTGCAACTCCTTAGAGAATCAGGGCTGATTGGTTGTGCTGAAGGGGACTCTGATTTGTCGGTTAATTACAAGCAATATCTCACTGACAGTCTTAACGAAAAATATGGTAATCGTTGATTCTGGCTTTTGGATAGCACTAATCAATCGCCGTGATGATTATCATGTTCTCGCTCAAGAAGTTCTAGATACGATTGATGAGCCTCTGGTTACAACATGGTGTGTGATTACGGAAGCTTGTCATATTCTCTTGAACCGTACAGGCGCAAATGCTCAACAGACGTTTATTTATAGCTTAGAAATTGGTGCTTTTGAGGTTTTTGATCTCAAAGTTCAAGATGGGAAAAGAATCAGTGAATTGATGAATCAATATAGTTCTCTGCCAATGGATTTAGCGGACGCTTCATTGATTATTCTTGCCGAACATTTGGGGCATGGGCGGATTCTATCTGTTGATTTTCGGGACTTTAATACTTACCGCTGGAAAAATCGTCATCCTTTTGAGAATTTGATGTCTATTAACTAAAAATCATGACTCACAGTCATTGCGATTCCTACGGAGCGCTTCGCTATCGCCTAATAATCAAGACTGAAGGGAATAGCGATCGCTTAAAAATCACGACTTACAGGAAGAGCGATTACTAGGTAACTAAATCTTCGTTTACCCTGCCCAAATTTACCTTCAATACAGTTACGAATACCTTCGTCATAAGCAGCCTGTTTCTTATTTTCTTTACTGACATTTTTGGGTGGTCTCCCCAAAGGTAGTCCACTAAGTCTAATGTAGTTTTTCACTCTCCCCCCACTTTCGAGAGTTTATAGGGTAGGTAGAAGTAGG
>NZ_VIKX01000009.1 GCF_009711935.1 Dolichospermum sp. UHCC 0259
TTTTCTCCATAAAAGAGGCGCAAGAGCCAGTTTACTGACTACTGGACTAATTCATGTCGTTTACTTAGATGAAATAACCGATACATCATCTTCAATTGGTTTAGGAATTATTAAATTGGTAGTTTCCCCTGAAGATGAAGCTATCCAACAAGCAAAAACTTTGATCAATTTGGTAGAAAAAGCAGATGCGGCCAACAGTCGAAATCTTTTAGAATTAGTAGAAAGAATGCTGGTTTACAAATTTTCATCCTATAGTCGTCAGGAGTTAGAAACAATGTTGGGATTAACAGAATGGCAAAAAACCCGGTTTTATCAAGAAGTAAAAGAAGAAACGAAGTTAGAAACCATCCCTAGACTGTTAAATGAAGGGCTAACTGTAGAACAAATTGCTCGGATACTTGAGTTAGATATCGAAGTAGTGAAACAGGCAATCAAACAACAAAGTAGTAAATAGACATTTGAGGAATAAAATGTAGGGGCGATTCAGCTTGATTAGCGATTCCTGCGGAGCGCTAATTCCCTCCGGGACGCTTTGCGAACGTGATCGCCCCCATTATATGATAATAAAACCCTAACCTTTCACTGGTGTACCGCAGGGATAAGTAGCGGCTTTCTGCTGACTACCCTCACTCACAGGCTTGTCCTTAACCGCTAAATAATCCTTTTGCAAAGTATTTAACAAAGCTTCCCGTCCATCGTACAACCGCTTCAGGGGGCGTGGTGGACATTGATTAAGAGTGTATGCTGTCACCAAAGGCAGAGCGATCGTACTATCGGTATAACAAACAATGGCGCTCGGTAACTCATCTGGGTCAATCTTACCCCAACTCACAGCTTCCGCCGGAGTCGCACCCGACAAACCACCAGTATCAGGACGGGCATCAGTAAACTGGACAAAGAAATCATGTCCCCGTTCTTCCAATCCTAAAACCTCGTGAAGTTGCGGTTGTGTTTGTAATAAAAAGTTCTTAGGACTACCGCCACCAATAATTACCGCCGCACTTGTCCCCTCGTTTTCTCGCGCCCCATAGACAATCGCTGCGGTTTCATTGACATCAATGGACGTATCTATTACCAGCTTTGAACCTTCTAAAGCCAAAGCAGCGACATTCATCCCTATGGAACTATCCCCAGGGGAAGAAGTATAAATAGGTACGCCACATTCATAAGCTGTCGCCAATAAGCAGGAATTTTTCACACCCAATTGCTTTTCTATTTCCCAGACGCACTTACCTAGCAAATGGTGAAATTCCGCCGTTCCCATGCGTTTTTGGAAAGGTTCAGCTTGAAGGACTTTGCGAATAAAAGCGTCGGTTTCTAGGAGTACATCGTAACCAAAAACAATGTCATAAATTCTGATAGTTCCTTCTTCCCGCAATTTGACATCATCTAAAAAGGGACTACCAGCAAATAGTTCAAAACCCAAACCATAGTGCATATCATGGTAAAGATTCGCACCTGTGCAAATCATCCAATCAATAAAACCATTGCGAATTAGGGGCGCAAGGGCGGAAACCCCAAAACCTGCTGGTGTCATCGCCCCAGACAGACTAACGCCCACAGTGACACCCTCTTGAAACACTTCCTTAGTCAGCAATTGACAAGCTTCCCGCAACCGGGCTGAGTTGTAAGCGGTAAAATAGGTATCAATCAAGTCAACCACGCTAACGTTGTTAGACATGGGAATAGGTGCAATTTTCTTACCTGGCTTTTGTGACATTTTTGGAAAATCCTAAATAGCAAATACACTGAATATAATGTTATCTATATTTCAGCTAATTTTGGCAATATTTCTCAATCATTTTTTAACAACAAGATTCCCACTACAAGATCCTTGACTTCTTCAAGAAGTCGGGGATCTGATAAAAAACTCACACATTTTTAAGGTTATTTAGTGTAATGTAAATAGATATATGGATAATACAATTATTTCTAGAAAAGATTAATTTATGAAAAGCGACACACCAGAAGAATTAAATGCAGATCAAGAGATTTCCCGGTTAATTGACGAGGTAATATCATCATCTCAAACTGATGAAAAATACCGTCAGAAAATGCAGCGACGGAAAGAAGTTCAAGATCAACGGATAGCTAAAGCCATACCGGAAAAAGGCTTAATTATTGTCAATACTGGTCATGGAAAGGGTAAAACTACTGCGGCATTGGGAATGGTATTGCGATCGCTCGGACATGGACATAAAGTAGCTATAGTGCAATTCATCAAAGGCGCATGGGAACCAGCAGAAAAACGCGCTTTTAGCCATTGGGATAACCAACTCGAATTTCATGCAATGGGAGAAGGCTTTACATGGGAAACCCAAGATCGTGATCGTGATCTGGATAAAGCTGCTGCTGCTTGGGAAAAATCCCTAGAATTTATCAACAACCCAGATTTTAAATTAGTCCTCTTAGATGAAATTAATATTGCTCTGAAACTGGGTTATTTACAGGTTGAAGAAGTATTAGCAGGTTTAGCTCAAAAACCAGCAGACAAGCACGTAATTCTCACTGGGAGAGGCGCACCACCAGCATTAATTGAAAAAGCAGATTTAGTCACCGAAATGACATTAGTTAAGCATCCTTTTAAGGATCAAGGTGTAAAAGCTCAAGCGGGAATTGAGTATTAATTAGGCATTGGGCATTGGGCATTGGGTAATTTTATTCTTCTTTCTTCCTCCTGACTCCTGACTCCTGACTCCTGACTCCTGACTCGGTGACTCCTGACTCCTGACTACTAAACTTATTGAAAACCATTACCTTCCTGTTTACACATTTGCAACATTTCCCTATCATTAGCACTCAAAGAGCTTATTTGATGATAGTCTTGTAAACTGATCGAGTGAGCATAACTTGTGGATTCATCATCACTAATTTTAGGGATTGTACTTGCTGTAGAAACCTCCATTGCACCGACATCACCGGGAGAACTTTTCACCGTCATTGCTAATTCTCCTGACTTAGCCAAAGTTCCTTGAAAACAACTAAATTCAGATTGAGGAACATACAAAGCACCAATAATTTTACTTTGTTGTTTTTGAAAGAGAATGTAACCTTGTCCTAATTCATTTGGTGTGGATGATTGTCCATAAAGATAAGTCCCATCTTGTTCGGGAAATTGAACTTGTCCTTTTCTTCCCAATTCTCTCGTATTTGTAGATAATGCTGTGATGTTTTCTGTTAACTTATCAGTAGAGATTTGATTAGAAATATTAACTGGTGATTTTTGCGTACTTTCCCCTTTGATCACAGCAGGATCAAAGTTAATCTGTCTTTGATTGATAGGTACTACATAATTAGTAGCAAAGGCTGTTGATGAGAGAAGTTTTGAATGTTGTTGACTAGAATAACTAATACCTAAAACACCAGCCGAAACAATCAGTCCCAGGATGGGAAATTTAAATTGGCTAGAAGTCATTAATTTGGAAATATGATTAAGCATCGGATTTCTCCTGTAATAAAGTTAACTATTGTTGTTTCCTGGATTTTTGCCATCATAACTAAATACTAATTACCGATGATTCCCTCAAAAGTTTTATCTATATATTTAATTTTAAATTCAGCAAAAAATCGCTCTTTACGTAAATTTTGGGAATAATTTCAGATTATCATTAGTTAATAAATTTATCCGTCACTTCATAAAATCATTCATTTGGGGGATGTAAAATGAACTCAGATCACCGACTTCATAAAATCACTTGATAATTTGTGGACACCATAAATAAAAGAAGTCGGGGATCTTATTGACCTAATTTTGGGGTTAATCTATAAATACATACAACTGCTAATCCACAGATTTCGCAAAATAAATCAGAAATTTGCAGAACTTTTTTATTTCCTCAAAAAAAATCGCCCCCTGTTTTGAATTCAGGAGGCGCATCACCAAGAGGGATGTTTTAAAATACGCTGTTGCGTGTCCACTTTTCTAGCTGGCAACGTATTCTTTGACATTAGCTCGACGGCGACGTAAATGTGCAAGGGCTTGATGCTCTAATTGACGAACTCGTTCGCGGCTGAGGTTCAAGCGTTCACCAACTTTGGCTAAGGACATTTCATTTCCATCTTCTAAACCAAAGCGTAAGGCGACAACTTGACGCTGTTGGGGTGTGAGTTCTGCAAGTAAATTATTCAAGTCTTGGCGCAGAAACTCTTGAGTGGTGTAATACTCAGGAGAAGGACCGTCATCTTCCAGCATTTCCTGCAATTCGGTATCTTGGTTTTCACCGACGCGCACATCTAAAGAGACTGGTTGACGTGCCATATTCAGATATTCACGAATCTGAGCCGGTTCTAACTCTAGTTCTTTGGCGATTTCTGTGGGTGAGGGTGATCTTCCCAGCTTTTGCGCTAACTCCCGTTGAACTTTTTTAATTTTGTTCAATTTTTCGGTAATATGGATTGGTAGGCGAATGGTTCGACCTTGTTGAGCGATCGCTCTGGTAATTGCCTGACGAATCCACCAATAAGCATAGGTTGAGAACTTATAACCCCGCATAGGATCAAATTTCTCCACACCCCGTTCTAGTCCCAAAGTACCTTCCTGGATTAAATCCAGAAATTCCATATTGCGCTTTTGATATTTTTTCGCAATAGCTACGACCAAGCGTAAATTAGCCTCAATCATTTTTTGCTTGGCTCGCTTACCTTGTACCATCAGATGATTTAGTTCTGTTTCTGATTGATTAACACGGGTAGCCCATTCTGATAAACTAGGTTCATGATCAATTTCCTTGCTCAAAGCTTCTTTAGCTTCTAGCAGTACCATCATTTGCTGTACTTGTTTACCGTAGATAATCTCTTGTTCACGGCTTAACAAAGGTACACGACCAATTTCTCGCAGATAGGTTCTGACCATATCAGCGGTAAATTTAGCATTGACATTCTCTGTATTATTTTTAACTGTAGGCATTGGTGCTTTTATCCTCTACTCCTTAAACATAATCAATATTTTTTTAACAAAGGCAATTCGTAAGCTTACAATATACATCACTGGATATGAAAAGCTACCATCAAGCATGATATTTTCTAACCTTTATTAAGATGTTGTTACTCTAAAAATATGTCTCCTTACCCTCTCTATAATTTTGATTTTGGAGTTTTAGCAGAAATACATAGGGTTGATTGCTAAAATTCTTTTGTTTAAGTTATCTAGTAATCTTTAGGAAAACGGAGTCAGTATGAGTTTACTTTGGTTTCATGTTACGACAAACAGAGTCAATAGTAAAGTTCCCAGATGATAAATATTTCAGTAATCAAGCCAAAAAGTTGATAACTATTTTTCTTTAACTTCCAAAAACTGTTTCCGTATATCCATAGTGACGCGAAAACTCCCTCTCAAGTTGCTTTCAATTAGCCAGATAACCGAACTTGAGTTACTTGGATAATGGAGGGATGTTACGAAGTTGTCAGGTAATGGGTAATGAGGAGAAATTTTCTTCTTTCTTCCTCCGAACTCCGAACTCCGAACTCCGAACTCCGAACTCCGAACTCCTACTAAAATCCTAAATCTGCTTTTGCTAGTTCAGCAGCGGTGAATACTTCCTCATCTGTTTTTTCTTCCCAAGCGATCGCCCCAATTTCGGAATAAAAGGTAGAATCATAGGGACGAGTTCGCACAACCACCGGCATAGGAACAGCATGGCCTAAAATTAACGCTTGTTGTTTAGAGTCCAACTTAGCCAAGACTGAGCGTAAACCACCCGCACCAGATACACCTGTAAAAATAGCATCAATATCTTTTTCATCATTAAGCAGAGCGGTAATCCGAGTCCCAATCTGGGACATAACTTCATTATCTATCCCTGATGGACGTTGATCAACTACCAAAAGCGTGACAAAATATTTTCGCAGTTCTCTAGCAATAGTTCCAAAAATTGTACTTTGTACCACCGCTGGGTCAAGAAAACGGTGTGCTTCCTCTATTGTAATCATTAATGGTGTCGGCCGATCTAAAGGATTTTTACTTTGGAGAAATTTATCAGCTTTTTTCACATAATGCTCATGTATCCGTCTGGTGATCATATTCGTCACTAACATATATGAGAGCATATTGGACTGAGAACCAAATTCGATAACTACGTTTTTTCCAGCTTCTAAAGACTGGACAATATTTTTAATATAATTTTGCGGACAAGCACTTCGCATATATTTTAAACTGTCTAAGCGAAAAAGTTTCCGCTGTAATGCCATAATTGAGCCTTTGTGTCCGCGTTTTTCGTCACAAAACATCTCAATATCTTCATTACTCATATTTAGTAATTGAATAATCCAAGATTTACCCAACTCTGTAAAGAGGATATTGGCATTATCTAAAGCCGCTTCTGAAAGTCCTAAATCACGATTACATAGTTTAATATCTTCAACTTCCACCTGTTCATAGCTCAGATATAGTTCTTGTGCGTCTCTTACACCTCGGCGTTTAGTTGAATCTGGATCAAGTGTGTAAACTTCAACTTGTCCGGGAAATAGCTGTTTTAAACCCTTGACAGTATTAACGTTCTTTCCTTCAGCGACTGCTTCCCAACCATATTCGGAGTGCATATCAAAAATCAAGTTAACAGCCGCATTTTTACGAATGACCCCGGCTAAAATTAAGCGCGTTAAGAAAGATTTCCCCGTTCCCGACTTACCAAAAATCCCGTTACTTCTTTCCACGAAACGGTTTAAATCAATACAAATCGGCACATCCATATCTAAGGGTTTACCGATAGAGAAGTTGTTGCGTTGAGGGTCATCTTCCCAGCCAAACACCTTGCGGAAGTCCTCAACACTCGCTTCGTAAACTTGACTAAAGTGACTAGGAATAGTTTTTACAGGTAATAATTCCATCGTCGTACTGGTTTGGGGTTGGAAGGATGCTAAACCAGTGGACGATGGGATAAAAGGGTTGAGGGATTTACCATTATTAGAAAAGCCAGATTCTAAAGATTCAGGGGTAAACATCAACATGGGTGCTAGGTTGATCATCCCATAAGTACCGCTACCGGCTAATACTTCGCGCAAGAAACTATCTTCCCAATTGGGAGGACTAGCTGTAATGCGGTCATTTGCCATACCCAAGGATACATCTGTTAGCATACAGAAAAAGCGCGATCGCATCCCCTGTACCACGAGAAATTTACCCACCCGCATATCTTCCACAGAAATATCTGGATGTAATCTGACTTCCAAACCCCCAGTCAGAGAACCTTCAATTACTGAACCTAATGGTAATCCCAAATTCATTTTTGTTTGTTGTCAGTTGTCAGTTGTCAGTTGTCAGTTGTTCGTTGTCAGGGAACAGGGAGGATAGAGAAAGAAATTCTTACCAATTACCAATTACCAATTACCCATTACCCATTACCCATTACCAATTCTTTAATCAATTTGAATACTTGTGGGTGAATTTCCGACTGGTGGATTGATTCCGGGTAATGGTTTTCTAAATTGAGAGTAGATGCGATCGCGCCAAGCGAAAAATGCTTCATACTCAGGATTATCTGCTAGGATGGGTAATCCCTTCCCTCTGAGAGATACTGGTAAATCCAAATAAGCACCATCAGGAAACTTCAAAAGCATGGATAAACTAGCAACTGTTAAATCAGCTAAAGTTGGTTCATCACCTGTTAAATAAGGACTACCAACCAACAATTGGGTAATAATATCCAAATCTTGTTTTAAGCTAGTAATAGCCGCATTTACCACATCTGGGGTAAAACCTACACCAAAACCCAGCGCCGACAGAAAATCACCAGGCACACCTTCCACAACACTTCTGAGAATATCTGGAGTAGAAACTGGTAACAACGACTTACGAAAACTTTGATCTTGACTAATAGCTGCAAATAGAGCCTTTCTTCCTTTAACACCTATAGATTCATCAGCCCAATCTTCCAATAATAAAGTCAAAGCGCGTTTCTTGGGATCTATCGGTATCAGAGGACAATCTGGGTATTCTGAATCTAAATATTTAGCGATTTCTGTAGAATCAGCAATATATCTATTGCCATCTTTTAACACTGGAACTTGCTTTTGTCCAGTCAAACGAAATAATTCTAGCTGGCCAATTCCTGGTGCAACTTCGATTTTGCGATACTCCAGTCCTTTATAATCTAGGAGTAAACGCACTTTTTCGGAAAATTGAGATAGTTCCCACTGATATAGTTCTAGCATATTGTATAGTTTGAAACTGGTTTATTTATCAACTTTATAATTCTATCTTTAATTCTTAGCATTTTTTCGGTAAATTTATCATTTTCTCACTTGAGTTGTTGCTTATCAAGTTGAAAATTACTAAAATTTGTGTGACAATTAAATTCGGATTATTATGCCCATCACTTGATTGAGCATTTTTCCAGATAAGTACCTGATCAAAATTAATTAAACATTTTAAAAATTCCTAAACCGATAAATTATGTAGGGGCAAACCCCCTGTGGTTGCCCAATGAATCGGGGTAGGCTACCCCTACATCAAATTCAAATAGTTTATAGCATAAAAATATTGAACTTGTTGGATATTATAAATATTCCTACTCCTGACCACCGATTTCTAAATTCTTTGATCACCTTACCTCAATTTTGGTGAAAAATCCTGTTCCTCCGCCTAGAACCCTTTTAGTTGGCAAAATGTTATAAATCTTGGTATAACTTGTATGCAATCAACACAACCAAAATTTATGAATGCTAATTACAGCAAATTATTGACCAAAATCACTGCAATCATGGGATTAATGAGTATCGGTCTTTTGACTACTATCCCAACTCCAGCACAAGCCCAACAGAGAAGACCAAGTATTTTCAATGAACCACCTTACAATCGCCGTAGCCAACCTAGTGAACCTGCACCGGTTAGCGAACCCAGTGAGCCAGCAACAGAAGCCCCCACTGCGCCCGTTAGCGAACCTACGCAGTCAACATCAGTGAATTTAGTAACTTTGCTGGAAAAGGATGAATCTTTTAAAACTCTGACTCAAGCTGTAAAAGCAGCAGAACTTACAGAAACCTTGCAAGAAAAAGGGCCTTTTACCATTTTTGCTCCTACAGACGCAGCATTTGCAAAACTCCCACCGGACGCATTAAAGGATTTATTGAAGCCAGAAAATAAGGAAGTATTGGTCAAGATTCTAACCTATCATGTAGTCCCTGGTAAGGTACTCTCCACTGACTTAAAATCTGGGGAAGTGAAAAGCGTAGAAGGGGGCGCTATTAATGTTAAAGTTGACCCGGCTACAGGTGTAACTGTCAATGATGCTAAGGTAACTCAGGCAGATATCCAAGGTAGTAACGGTGTTGTTCATGCCATTGATAACATAATTCTGCCTCCTGATTTATAGATTTTTGAGATTTGATTGATCAAAATCCCCAAATTAAAATCCCCGATTTTTCATGCTTCGGGGATTTTATTAGAGTCAGCTATCAGCCAAAAGTAGGAACAGCAAAGAAAATGAATACTTATTTTTCTTAAAGTTACATTTACCTGCATTTTTATCCTCAAAGCTGATAGCTGACGGCTGAATGCTGGCGAGACTAACGAGCCTTAGCAGTAGTCTTTGCTTCGGTTTGCTTTGCTTCTTGAACTAACTGCATCATCAACTGTTCCAGCTTTTGTGCTGTCTGTTCTTCTTGGTGTAGGTTTTGTTCTAACAACTGGACAACTTGGTTTTGTCCCATTTGTTCCGCTACCTTAATCAAACCACGATAACAAGCTATTTCTAGTTGTTCGATTTTACTATTGCATCCTGCCAAGCCCAAGTCTACAATTTTGGGATTATCAGCAGCTAGAAGTGCAAATTTTTGACCTTCACTAATTAAACTAGCCGCCACATCACAAGTAATTCGTTGTGGTTGCTCTCCTAAAATAGTTAACACCTGTTCGAGGTTTTGAATTTGCTGTTGAGTTTCTTGAATGTGTGGCTCAATTATCGCCTTCAACTTACTGTTTTGACAACATTGCCACATCATTTGCTGACCTTCTAAAAAGCGATTTTCAGCATCGTACATGGTGTTTATTTCATAGATAAACTTCTGTTGTAGGTTGGTGATTTTTTTCGTACCTGGACGCTCACTAAGTTGAACCATGATCGTTCTCCTAATGGTAATTTCGCTGTCTTTAACAGTCGTTCCATTAACCCTACGTCTACTCCGATGTATTCTCTTCTTACTAAAGGCACAGTATGGGTGTGAAGTTTTACTGTTATTTAAGTGACAATATCCGACTTATGGAATAAGTCTGAACTGTGATTTGGATGATTTGTGTGATTTATTTGATTTGGTTGATTTTGATGATTAATGGGTTTATTGTCGCCAAAATCATCTAAATCATCAAAATCACAAGAATCACAGTTTAGACTGCCCCAATTACGTTAAAGTAAAGATAAATTAAGAAATTGCTGTCAAATAAATGGCTGCTCCAAATTTAGAAGTAATTGCAACTCAGTTAGAAAGTCCAAATTTGCGCGATCGCATGGTAGCTCTTGCTAGTTTGCGTCATATATCTGCCGATGATGCAGTCCCTTTAATTAAAAAGGTTCTAGATGATGAATCCCTGCAACTGCGCTCAATGGCCATATTCGCTCTAGGAATCAAAAAAACCCCAGAATGCTATTCTATTCTGGTGAAAATTTTAGAAACAGACCCAGATTATGGCATCCGCGCTGATGCTGCCGGTGCATTAGGATATCTAGAAGATAATCGAGCCTTAGAAGTGCTATCACGGGCATTTTATGAAGATACAGACTGGCTAGTGCGATTTAGTGCTGCCGTATCTTTAGGTAATATCAAAGACCCTCGCGCCCATGATATTCTCATCCAAGCCTTAAATAGCGAAGAAATAGTTATCCAACAAGCGGCTATTTCAGCATTGGGAGAAATCCGCGATATAGATTCTGTCACACATATTCTCCGTTTTGCCCAGTCAGAGGATTGGTTAGTGCGACAACGACTAGCTGAGGCTTTAGGCAATTTACCAACTCCTAAAAGTGTCTCCGCTTTAAAATATCTAGAAAAAGATAGTCATGAAAACGTTGCTGAAGCAGCCAGGATTTCTCTACAAAAACTTGAGGAAAGCAACAACCTTAGTTAAACTTAAAGTCGCTTCCTAGTTTTTAATAATAAAAGGCATTGTTAAAATTGTGATGCAGGACAACTTTGATTCATGAACATTGAAGAATTTTTTGAATTAAGTGCTGGCAAGTGGTTTTCCCATCGCACCAGTCACCATTTAGCGTTTAAGCAGTCAGAAGACGGTAAATCAGACATCGTAATTGAGATGTTAGCCGCTGATCATCCAGAAGTAATTAAACTGTGTGAACAGTATGAAATTGCGCCAAATACGGCTTCCTGTGGGGCGCGAGTTACCTGGAATGGCACAATGGAATGGGACGAAGAAAAACATCAGGGTTCGACTGTTTTAGCTACAGTCCCCAATACAGATAACCCAGATGAAGGTAAATTACTCCGAGAAATGGGTTATGCCGAAAAAGCCCCCGTCGCTGGTAGCTATAAAATCGGTGATGATGGCGCTTTAACTCTAATTACTGAGTATGAAACCATGTGGTCTGAAGAAAGACTATGGTTTGCCAGTCCTAACTTACGGATGCGGGTAAGTGTTCTAAAACGGTTTGGTGGTTTTAGCATGGCTTCCTTCACTTCCGAAATCCGCATGGGTAGCACAGATGCTTCTAAAAAGGCAACTGAAGCTGCTAATTTACAAACATCCTAGACTACGATATTAAGGTTGGTAATGGGTAATTGGTCATTGGTCATTGGTCATTGGTAATTACCTCTTGCCTCTTGATCATATTTACAGCAAATTGTAGATTAATTAGGTACAGGATATAAATTCAAAGCCAGACAGCAAGATAGTTTTACTTCTTCTTCATCCTGACTCCTGACTCCTGACTCCTGACTCCTGACTCCTGACTCCTGACTCCTGACTCCTTCTTCTTAAATCTGCAACAAATTAGCTAAAAATTTGGGTAATGGTAAGACAATCAACAATAGCAAAGCCATTGACATTAATCCCATAAAATCCCGTTGATTATCTAAATCTGTGACATCATTTAAAGC
Source organism: Dolichospermum sp. UHCC 0259 (assembly GCF_009711935.1). Taxonomy (GTDB): domain Bacteria; phylum Cyanobacteriota; class Cyanobacteriia; order Cyanobacteriales; family Nostocaceae; genus Dolichospermum. Next base: position 12,043 of record NZ_VIKX01000009.1, read on the forward strand.
AGGTTCATCAACTAAGGGAACAAATAATAAAATAATTGCCCACAATAAAAATTCTTCTCGGATAAAGGACAGCATTAGTAATAATAATCTGGCAACTTGACCAATAATCACAGCAGTCCGTTGTCCAAACATAGCATGAACAATGTGACCACCATCTAATTGTCCCACAGGCATCAAATTTAATGCGGTGACAATTAATCCTAAAAAACCTGCAACTGCAACTGGATGTAAATCAATGGCAGATTTTGCAGTTAGTTCACTTCCTAAAGCTAATTTTGAAAGTAAAGCTAATAGAATTGAATATTTAGGATTAAGTGCATTGGGATTTAACATTCCGGTTTTCTCTGGTAATGCCACTATTTCTGAATGAGCTAAACCCCAAATTAATAAAGGTATAGTCATAATAAATCCTGCCAGGGGTCCTGCAATACTCACATCAAATAAGGCTTTGCGGTGAGGTATGGGACTCTGCATTTTAATAAAAGCACCAAATGTGCCTAAGAAAAAAGGTATAGGAATAAAATAGGGTAAGGTGGTGCGAATTTTGTAGAATTTCGCTGTTAAGTAATGACCTAGTTCATGAGTTCCTAAAATAGTTATTAAGCCCAAAGAGTATGGTAAACCCTGAAAAAATAATGTGAAATCAGATTCTAGTTGGGTGAGATTAAAACCCGCAATTTTCAAGCCGATAAAGGTAGTGCTAAATAAAGTTGCTACTAACAATAGTAATGCTAAGACTGGTTCAGAAATTTTTTCTGCGTCTTGTTGGTTATTTTGTTTAACTGCTTGGGGATTGGGAACTAAAACAAAGAAGGGTTTATCATTCATTCCTTCTTGAAATATGACTAAAAAGCGATCGCCAAATTGTCTTTCAATATTAGCTTTAATTTGCTCGTAAGCCGCACTAGCCATAGTTCGCAACTGTCCCCGACAAATTACCGCTTGAGGACGATACTCAATATTTTGCACATAATAGACAGACCAGGGAAAACAATTTCGCAGTTGACTTTCTTCTGCTACGTTAATGGGACGGACGGGCGCTGTTTCTACAGGAGGAGGATCATTGGATGGTGATAGATTTTCTGGAGATTGATTTTCTGGATTTACGGGTAATTGCCGACCCCGATTAAACAATACCCAATATAATAATAAACAGCCTCCCGATACCCAAAGAATGAGCGGTGACGGGGGAACTTGTTTAACACCATATATCAGCGTCCAACCTGTCAACACAAATGCAGGTGTCATTAAAACCAACCACAATAACCATATAGGGGTTGTTGTAGCCCGTGCAACACTTTGCTGCATCATTAAATAAGTCAATGACCCCAGAAGGAGGAGAAACCAAAATGCCATATTATTTTCACTATATTTGATAGAATGACTTACCTATAATTTTTGTTACAGATTCTAATTATAAGCAAGACTGCACGCCTTAATTTTTCAATCACAGTTCACAGTCATGGTAAACACACTGTAACCTGATTGTTCACCACTCCTTGAGTTTGAGTTTTTTCATTTATGTCTTCTTTTCCCCAGCAGTCGAGTCACAAGACTAAACCACCACGTTCTATCCTGACAAAAAGCTTGTCAACGTCAGAAAATCCTCTGATTTTGACGAATAACAGTATTTTTGCCTTTCCACCTAATCGGGACACTTTAGGAGGAACATCTTACTTCATTATCGGCAATGAAGGCAATATTCTCATAGATTGCCCCGCTTTAGAACAAATAAACCAGGATTTTTTGTCCTTACATGGGGGAGTTAGGTGGTTTTTTATCAGTCATCGTGGTGCTATTGGTAAAGCCGCAGAATATCAGCAAATCTTTAATTGCGAAATTCTCATCCAAGAACAAGAAGCCTATTTATTGCCTGGTGCAACTGTCACCACTTTTACTGATGAGTTCACTCTCAATGCCACAACACAAATAATTTGGACACCAGGCCATTCTCCAGGCTCTTCTTGTCTATACTATCGTGAATTTGACGGTGTGTTATTTTCGGGACGGCATTTAGTTCCTAATCAGCATGGCGAACCTATGCCACTACGCACTTCTAAAACTTTCCATTGGCCACGACAACTCAAAAGTGTTAAGTTATTGAGCGATCGCTTCACACCACAAACTTTAACTTATTTATGCCCCAGTGCTAATACAGGCTACCTCAGAGGTAAACCCTGTATAGAGCAAGCTTACCAAAAAATCACCAACTTAAATTTAGCAGCTTTACGAAAAATCCAAAACGAGTAGGGGCGGAGCGCCCGCGCCCACCTGAGTTTGGTGTAAGAAAATCAGCTATAAATGAGACTTTTTTCAATTTGGACAAGATGTTATTAGAGTGAATATATATTATGATGGGAATATTTGTACAGTTAATTTATATTTATCGGTAGTGGTAAATATGTAGTGATAATAAAATTAGGCACTACAACAAGAATTATAATGATGAATAAAATACCAGATAGCGCTAATATGATTATCTAACTTTTTAGAAAAGGACAAAGTTTTTCTGACCAAACGAGAAATTCTTTGACGCATTGTATTATTAAAGCGTTCAATATCGTTAGTCTTGCCACTTTCTTTCCCGACTACCTGATGACGTTTGCTAGGAATAACTTGTGCGTAAGCTGCCCAAAAATCTGTATAGCAAACAGCACATTGACGATAAACTGATGGTAGAGAATTCCATAATCCCCTAGCGCCATCTTCACTGCGATTGCCTATGTAAACTCCAACTATTTCTCTAGTTTTTTGATCCAAAGCTAACCAAATCCATTGCTTATTACCCTTATGACCTACAAATGACCAAGCCTCATCACATTCAATAGTCAATTTACCTCTTGGTTTGGTTGAAACATTCACCTGCTGAGGAATCTGGGCATATTTATTATTCACATATTTTTGCAACCAAGTCTCTGAAACAAGAGCAGCACGAGCAATACCGGCTAGAGGTATTTTCTCAAGTAAAAGTCTATCAATCAGTTCTATAGTATCTTTGCTAATAACTTTATTAGTGGGATTTTCTATAAACTGTCTTTTGCAGTTTTGACACTGGTATTTTGGTTTTTGATTATGAATCTTCCCATTTTTAACAGTGTGTTGAGAACCACAATTGGGGCAAGTAGGTCTGGAGATTGACATCAAAGCTGAAATAGTTGAATTTTAAAACACTGATACTTCACTACACATAACACTTAACACGTTCTAATGAAATCATATATTTGGAAACTTTATATTTTAGAGAATTTTCAATTAGTTAGTTAAATATAATTAAAATTTCAACAGCTACAAACAAATAATTTAAGTTGGAAAATATGAGATTTCACTACATATTTACCACTACCCATCCATCTACTCCTCTAGTGTATAGCTATCATTGGCAGTATTACACCTTATTTAATCCACGATCCTTAGTAAAAATAGTGTCAAAATTAACACAATAAAATGAGGGTAGCACTTTTGATGTTCGTTCTTTCAATGGTCAACGAATCGCTCATTTCTTATGGCTTTTATGAGAGTAATTGCGTGTTTGTATCACCCAAAAAACAAAACCCCCTCTAGTTGAATAGAGGAGGTGATGTTGTTAAAAAATAAACCTGGCATCGAGCTATTTTGACGTAGGGCTACCCCTAAACTATCGTCGCCGCAGCAGCGTTTCACCTCTGAGTTCGGGAAGGGATCAGTGTGGTTCCACCGCGCCATAGACACCAGGAAAACCTTGCGGAAGTCAAAAGTTAAAAGTCAAAAGT